>NZ_JBFRCG010000041.1:0-40538 GCF_040965595.1 Paraburkholderia sp. EG287B | reverse complement strand
GCGTCAACGATCACCGGTACCCACAGGCCCAGTGCGGCAGAGTAGACGTTCGCGACCAGCGGTCGCGAAGGCGACCTCGCGATCGTCAACGCTTGAGGGTTGATGTCGAACGACCGTTCGTGGCCGTTCAGAAGCATTTCGTCGGCGGCTGCGCTTCAAAACACTTCGACCGAACGCCAGTCGGGCACGAACCCTTCGAAGATGAAAAAATCGTCGATGTACCCGAGACCGAGCTTTTCCAAAGACCTCATGCACGCGTCTGCTGCATCTCCGCCATAAAACGGACCAAGCGAAATCAGACTGCTAGATTCGTCGAAGTATGTCCGCAAATTGAATTCGACCGTAACCGTCGAGAGGTCGACATTCTTGACCGTGAGTGCTGCTCGTCGGACAACGATTCCGAAATCTCGCGATACCTTCATCTGTAGATGGCCGGAGCAAATGTGTAGCCACGATTGTTAACGATCTACGTGCCGGTGTCGACTGGCCGTAGGTGGCCGACCTCGTTCCGTGCCCCAACGGTGAGAGCAACGCAGAGTCATGAGTGTCGCCGTCGGCCCGCAGCGATGGGGGGCGGCATCCGGCAGAGATCGATCCATTCCGTCATCAAGAGCTCGCTTCGAACTGGAGGAGTTCCTTCGATCCCCCGGTCGTCAAGCGACGCCGTACAAGGTTCGAGGCGATCGATCTTTGCGCCGGGCTCAAGGCACTGCTGGCACCTGCCGATAACGCACCTACGCGTTATTGGACGACCACAATGGGTCACGAAGAAAACGATCTGGCCCGCAGTTCGCTTCTGGCCGCATTCCTGCGCCGCGAGGACAGTCTTGCACCGCCAGGGCGCCAGCCCGGCGAGGACAACCCCGCCGTTTATCGCACGCTGCTCGAATCCACACGGGCGATCCCTTGGAAGATCGACTGGGCGACGATGCAGTTCGCCTATATCGGCCCGCAGGTCGAAGCACTACTTGGCTACGCGCCGTCCACGTGGAAAACGGTCGAGGACTGGGCGACGCGCATGCATCCGGACGACCGTGAGGCCGTGGTGAATTTTTGCGTCGCGCAGTAGCAGGCGGGCACCGATCACGAAGCGGACTATCGCGCGCTTACTGCGGACGGCGGCTATGTGTGGATTCGCGACGTTGTCCACGTCGTGCGCAAAGAGAACGGCGACGTTGACGCGCTGATCGGCTTTATGTTCGACATCAGCGAACGCAAGCGCACGGAGCAACGGCTCGCGGAACTCCAGCGTGAACTGGAGCGCCTCTCGCTGTCCGACAGTTTGACAAATGTCGGCAACCGTCGCATGTTCGACACGGTCATTGCTCGTGAATGGGCGAGCGCGGCGGCATCGGGCAAGCCGCTTTCTCTCGTGATGATCGACATCGATTTCTTCAAGTCGTACAACGATTACTACGGTCATCTGCAGGGCGACGAATGTCTGAAGCGCATTGCGCGCGTGCTCGGCGAGGCAGCCCAGCCGAACGCGTTCTTGGGCCGGTTTGGCGGCGAGGAATTCGTGCTCGTGCTCGCGGACACCGACACCGATCACGCCGTGCGCATCGCGGAGCGTTGCCGCACGCTGATCGCGGAGGAAGGCATCGCGCACCTGCGCTCCCCCCACGGTCAGCGAGTCACGGCAAGCTTCGGGGTGGCCACCGTTGTGCCAAACGGAGGGATCGACGTCACAGCGTTCATCAATCTGACGGATGCGCAACTCTACCAAGCTAAGGATCAGGGACGCAACCGCATCGCGGCGGTGGACCGGGCAGGTATCGGCGGCGAGGGATTCAAGTTGCAGTCGCGCTGACCCTTTCCTTGATAGTGCGACGTCCTTCCGGCATATGGGCACTTGACGAGAGTCGAGCGATGGCAGTCCGATCGGTGGGCTAGGCCGTCGTCAGCGAGATTGGGACATGGGCCGTAGTGCGTAGCCGCCAGTACCACGCCGATCCGCACGTGCAGTGTGCCGCTGCGGGCGCCGAAGGCACTTGCGCGCTTGTGCTGCGCCATTGCATCGTCGCTCGCGGGTTCAAGCGGCCAGGGGATGGCGTCACAAAGGACTTCGACGGTGTGGCCGCGCTCAAGCCATTGCATGGCTTCCACGATCGTGAGCGGCAAGCGCAGATCGGTGCAACATTTTCCACATGCCGTGCAGCCGAAATGGACATCCATTTTGATGGGCTTCCTGATCTGGATCGAGAACCTGGCTGAGGCTGCCGATTCACTCTATCGCGCGCGATGCAACAAGGCCGTCGTCACTATACGTCGTCGACCATCGTCATTACGGAGCGCAATTGCGCATGGTCGAGCAAGCGATCGGTCTCTCGTCTCAGGCCGCCGCACAATATGCGTTCGCGCTCTGGATAACCGGCCGATCATCTGCGAAGCTGGAAATTGGACCGGCTTCAGATTCAGGTAAGGACGAAGAGCCATCCATCCGTCACGTTAGTCTCTATGTACCTAAGCCGGCAGCTGGATTCCACATTTTAAGGCGAAGCCCATGCGGCCATTTTTCCTGCGGGTCCATGAGGGACGACAAAGCCTTGTCGGAGCATAAGTGATGAACATGATGGGAGCCTTAACAAGAGGTTTGGTTGAATGTCGGCGAAGACTGGACGAGGTTGTTCGTGATTCAGACAAGATCGATAGATCTGACAATGCTGTGGCGTCAGATGACGTCCGCGCGGAGCTGACATTTGAGCATCTGACTTCGGCGATCACGGTTGTCGCTCAGCGCACTGCACTTTGCCTCGCAAGAACGGGCGCATAGGCTCGCGACCGTCATGCCGAAATTTTTTGTTGCTGGCCGGTCGCAATGAATTCTGCGAGCCAGGCACAAAGGTCGCTTCGAGCGATCGACGGCGTACGTATGCGGAAATCGTAATGGACCTTGCATTAATTGGAGAGTGAGACTTACGGATCGGTAACGGATTTTTTTCTATTTTTTTAGCTCCTTTGTGACACCTCTTGGTCACGATTGCCTGCTTCCATGTCTCCTGCGTCGTTACAAAGCATTACAGCCGCTCGTCTTGGGGCCGGTCTGCCGTCCCCAACCATTCCGAAGATGAACGTCTCTCAGGAGCAGAACATGCACTACATTCGACCTTTTGCTGCCGCCCGCCGCATTATTCATTGCAGCACGCTTGCACTTGCCGTCCTGTCTTTTGCGTCCGGTGCGTCCGCGCAGACCTCGGCGAAGCCTGTGGTCACGCCGGGTTTTAGCCTGGCTGTGTTCGCAACTGGCTCCGGCGGCCTCATGAGCGCACCGGACTCACTGGCAGTGCTTGATGGCCACGTTTGGGTCGGCTACGCAAACAACGGTGCACCGGATGGCTCGAATGGTGCGATGAGCTTGATTGTCGAATACGCACAGGACGGCAGTGTCTTGAAGACGTATCAAGTCACGGGACACAATGATGGCCTGAAGGTCAATCCGTACACGCGCGAGATCTGGGCGATGCAGAACGAGGATGCGAATCCGAACCTCGTCATTGTCAATCCGGCGACAGGCCAGGCATCCAAGCCGTATTCCTTCGCCAAGACGCTCCACGGAGGCGGCTATGACGACATCGTGTTCAAGGACGGCCAGGCGTATTTCAGTGCGTCCAATCCCACCCTTAATGCTAGCGGCAAGAACATGGGACCCGCGATAGTCCGCGTTGTGCACCTCGATGCAAACAGTTACACGATCGACGTCACACCGGTACTGAGAGGCTCGCTTGACGCCAGCAACATTCCATTTGGTACGGTGTCGACCCTCAACCTGACCGATCCGGATTCAATGACGCTAACGCCTGCGGGCGATGTACTGCTCGACGATCAGGGAGATGGCCAGCTAGTCCTCTTGAACGCATCGGGCGGTGAACCGCGCGTGCAATTTCTGCCACTTCTTGGCAACGTGCAGGTTGACGACACGGTATTCGCCACGGCGCGACGCGGCTACCTGCTGGTGTCCGATACGAAGGCTAACGTGGTGTACAAGATAAGCGCCAATGTCTGGCAGCGCGACGCAGCGTTTTCGGCATCAACGGGGGTGGCCGCTACGAGTAGCACACCGGCGGTGCCGGCTTACGTTGGTCAACTTGATTTGCGTAGCGGGGCACTTCTGCCGCTGGTCGCCAATTTGGGCAGTCCGCACGGCATGGTCTTCGTGCCGACAGACGACCAGCAGTAAGAGCCACGCGTTGATTCCCGTATGACGTGGTCGCCGCAAGCAGTTCTGCGGCGATTACTTCGGCGCCGACGATATCCTGAGCGCTACAGCAGAAGGGGGCAGGCGGCCCGATGTACTGCCTGCGAAACGCATGTTGCTTTCAGGTGAGAGCGAATGGGTCATATTCGACCCGAAGTCTTATGGTAGCTGGTCAAGCGGACGGCCGGTTCCAGTGATTAAACGGTCATCGGCCCGGCGACAAGGACAGCCGAAGTCTGGTCGGGGAGCGCGTAGTCAACTGCGTCTGAAAGCGAGGAGGCGGGCAACAGATCGCTGGCACACTTCGCCATGCTGGTTCAACGTGTCGCTCTGCACCGTCACAATTCCTCGGTCATGCTTCGATCTGGATGGCGCAATCTCCACGATCGTGCTCACGACGTGCAGGATGTCGCCTGGCCGGGTTGGGCGTGGCCAACTGATCTCGCTTCCCGCACCGATCACTCCACCCGCCAACGGCAGGCTCTCGACCAGAAGCTTCATCGTGATGGCCGCTGTATGCCAGCCGCTAGCCGCAAGGCCTGCAAAGAAGGTCTCGCGCGCGGATTCCTCATCCAGATGGAAGGGCTGGGGATCGAACTGCTCTGCGAAAGCGAGTATCTGCTCGGCGTCGAGCCTGTGCTCCGAACTCGTGTATGTCGCGCCCTGCGTCAGGTCTTCCAGATAAATCGGCTCTGCTCTCACGTGACTTCTCCTTGCAAGTGGTTCCGGACGGTCCGCTCGTTGTTCGCTCGCGGCATCGTGTGCGTCAATGCTGGCGTCATCTGCGTTACATCGTCAGATCAGCGTCAGTAAGCACGGCCGCGGGTGGCACGTTATCGCCGTCATCGAGCGTTTGTGGAATGAAGTCTCTCAGAAAATCCACCCAGCTTCTGATCTTGGCATCCAGATACTCGCGAGACACATAAAGAGCGCGGATGTGTGTCTCATTCATCCGATGTGTAGGCAGTACACGTAGCAGCGTGCCGTTGCGCAGCCACGGCATCGCAGTCCATAGCGGGAGCGCGCCGATGCCCCGACCGTCGCGCAATGCGAGCGCCATGGCTTCCGCTACGTTGACCTGAAAGGGCGAAGGAGGAAGCTCAAAGGTTTCCGTGCCATGGGGACCATCCAGATTCCATCGGCTTTGCGGGAATACCGGACTACTGGTGCGCATGCAGGTGTGAGCGGCGAGGTCGGCCACCGTGGCAGGGGTGCCATGCCGGGTGAGATACGAAGGCGACGCGCACAAGATGTTGCAGGTCTTTGCGACCGGGACCGACACGAGACCGGAGTCCGGCAACTCAATCGCGCCTAGTTGAACCGACACGTCGTAGCCTTCTTCGATCAGGTCGGGAACGTGTTGTGAAAGCGTCAATTCGACGGAGACCTGCGGAAACAGCGCCTGGTACCGCAGGACTGCGGGCATCACATAGTGCTGACCGAAACTCGCGGTGGCATGCACGCGCAGGCGTCCCGACGGCTGCAAGTGCGCATTCGACGCCTCGGCCTCCGCCTGATCCACGAAAGCCAGAATCCGGTAGCAATGCTGCAAGTAACGCTGACCTGCTTCCGTCACACCAACGTGCCGAGTCGAACGGTTTAGCAGACGCGTCTGCAGATGTGCCTCCAGTTCAGTGACGGCCCGCGACGCCTGACCGGTAGATTTATCCACGGAGTTGGCCGCAGCGGTGAAGCTGCCAGCCTCAACTACGCGCACAAACATCCTCATGTTGCTTAGCGTGTCCATCGTATTTCCTTTATTGCGCCGCACAGCACGGGATGGGTGGCGGCAATGCCGTTCATGCCGGATCGGCATACCCGCGCGATGCGTCCATATACTCTTTTGCCGAAACCGCGATCGTTTGCAGAAGTGCCGCACCATCCAACAGATCGGGGCTGGCCCGATCGGCGGGGATCGAGGCCTGCCGCAGCAATCTGGCTGCAAGTGCGTCGCAGACCGTTGCGAGGCGCGCGAAATCCAGCGTGCGCAGGCGTCCCTGGATGACTGTCATCGAGCGGCGCAAGCCTGGATGTGACGAGGCACCGTGTTGCAGCGCGAGCACGCTGTCACCTATCGTCCATGCCGCAAGCAGTTCGCGCAGGCCGGTTTGCGCACCTGATCCGGGCTTCGCGCTGGAGGCTTCCGTGGCGAAACGGCGGCCGAGGCGATCGGCAGTGCAGCTAAGCCAGGCATCTCGCCGCCATCGTTGTGGGTGGCTGGCCAGGCTGGAAAGATCCCGCCGGACCGCGCGTTGCAGGCGCGCGATGCTCGACGCACGGTCCGCCGGAAACAAAACCGAAAACGCGAGCGTGGCCCAGGCGATTGCCAGCAGGGTGGACAGGGCGTCGTTCAGGAACGCCGCATCGTTAATACGCGCCACGTTGCTGGGTGAAGTAAAATTCCAGAAGAACAGGGCAAATCCGCTGCCAATCGATGCCGTTCGAGGATTGCGCATCGCAAGACCCGCAGAGATCGTGAAGAAGCCAGCAATACACGCCAGCGGAACGAAGTTCGTCACTGCCGGTAGCAAAACAAAATTACAAAGGATGCCTGCCAGTGCCGCAATGAATGCGCCCTTGAACCATCCCATCGCGGCGGCTATGGAATTGGGGCGCGTGGCGAAGAGTGCGCTCACCACTCCAACTGTGGCGACGAAACCCGCGCCCGACGGCCACGCGCTAAATAGCCAGAAAATCGACGCGGCTACCACAGCGAAAAACGCCCGCATGCCGTTGTGCCAGGCAAGCACGTGGTCATGGTGGAAGGCAAATTTCACGAGAGATCGCGGAGGATTTGCCTGGTCCAGACATGATTTTCGTGCGATAACCTGCTCCCGCGCTGTGAGAAGCAGGGTTAGCCGATCAAGAATGAACAGCCTGCCACTCTGCGAGCCGTGCTGGCCGTATCCTTCCGAGGCAAGAGCGTGCTTGATTCTCGACTTCAGAGAGGCGATTCTGGATTTGGCACTGGAGGAATCGGTGTCATCGCCTGCTAACAGCGTTGCCGTTTCATCGACAACATCAATCTGAAGATCGGGGTGGCGAGTCAGTTGCGCTCGCAATGCGTGGATGGCGCTCAGTTGCGTGAGTACGGCGACGATTGCGGCACGCAGATGTCCAACGGCGAGACGGACTTCCGCGGATGCCGCGGCAGCATATTCCGCCGCAGTGTCCAGTTCGAGGGCGGCAGCAAACAGCTTGTGTATGGCGACTTCATCCGTCTCGCGGCGCAGCGCGCGTGCGCCGAACTGCGAAGCCTTGCTCACGTAGCCATGAAATTGCTCGCGTACCTCTCGTAACGGCGCCCCAGGGGCGAGGATTGCAGTGAGGGTTGCTTCGACCAGAATGCCAACGACAACATAGACAAAGCGCGCGAGCGCAATATCGAATGCGTGAAGGGGTGCGGAAGCGGCGTCCAACCCGATGATCGCTGCCGTATAGCCCGCCAGTACCGCTGCATATGCGCGAAAATTCCGCAGTGCCGTCGCCAAGCCGGTGCAAAGTCCAATCCAGCCGGCGAGTCCCAACAGGAACAATTCCGGCGTCTGCGCAAACAGGGCGACGAACACGAGTGCTGCGACCGCGCCCAGCGCAGTACCGAGGATCCGGTACTGGCTCTTCGAGACGCTCATGCCCCGACTATTCTGGGCGACGACCCACACGGTGATTGCAGCCCATTTCGGATCGTCGAGGTTCATGCAAAACGCGATGTAGAGTGCGATCAGCGATGCGCCTGCGGTCCGGACTGCGTACGCCAGTCCCTCCCATGTAACGCCCGGGATGGGCAGAGGGGGTAGTTTCTTGAAGTCCACGTGATCTGGAATCCTAATTGATAGGCGGCCGGTTTTCATACACCAGCAGGGCCACGTTATTCGGTTGGAACGCGCCGTTCAGGCCAGTATTGCGCGATCGATCTCGCGAATCGCTACCGTGCCGAGCATTGCCATGTTTCGATCGACTTCGTCCCTGAGAAGGCCGATTGCATGTCGAACACCCGGCGCGCCGCCCACCGCGGCGGCGTACATGAACGGGCGCCCGGCGAATACGAACTGCGCACCGAGCGCGAGCGCCTTCAGGACATCTCCCCCGCGCCGGATTCCGCTGTCCATCATTACGACGGTCTTGTCACCAACGGCATCACAAATCTGCGGCAATACGGCTAGCGGTTCGACCGCACCGTCCAGTTGGCGCCCACCGTGGTTCGACACGATGATCCCGTCCGCGCCAATCGCGAGTGCGCGCCGTGCATCGTCCGCGTGAAGAATGCCTTTGATGACCAGATTCCCGCTCCAACGTTGACGAATGCTTGCGATGTCCGACCATGACAGATGGTCGCGTCCGGTGGTGTCGCGTATCGCCGAAGCGGACAGCATCGGCGCCCCTCGTGTCGCGAACGAGTTCTCGAAGTGGGGCATCCCGTGATTGATCAGCGTCCGGGCGAACGTGCCGAGCAGCCAGCGCGGATGGGAAATACCGTCCATTGCGAGACGAAGCGACGGGCGCAACGGCAGCGAGAAGCCCGTGCGCACGTTGTTTTCGCGGTTCGCCCAAACGGGAATGTCGACTGTGAGAACGAGCGTCGCGAAGCCGGCGGCCTTGACGCGCTCGATCAGGGCGTCGCGGCGGGCGGCGTCGCCGGGGAGATAGGCCTGGAACCAGGTGCCTGGTGCCTCGGCATGGACCGTCTCCATCGGAATGAGCGAGGAGCCGCTCATGATCGCAGGAATGTTTTCATCCTTCGCCGCCGCGGCCAACGCGATGTCGCCGCGATATGCCGAAATGGCACTGATTCCGACCGGTGCGATTCCGAACGGAGACGAATAGGTGTGGTTGAAGATCGTTGTCTGCTGTGACCGGCGAGACACGTCGACAAGCACTTTCGTGCGGAACTTCAAGTGTTCGAACGCAGCCCGATTCGCCGCGATCGACATGCCGTCCTCCGCTGCGCCTGAAATATAGCCGAAGAGCGGACGCGGCAGAACACGCCGTGCCGCCGCCTCGAAGTCCGCGAGCGAGAGGATCTGGCGCAGGCGCCGGGGGAGATGTTGCTTGACCCCGTAAGCCGCTTGTTCAATTCGCCCGACGGGCGTCGTCTCCTGCACTGTCACGTGCTCTGCGTAGTTGTTCATCTCACCGTCCCACTGTGTTACATCGAAATCGCTGCGTCGGCCCTCGGCGGTCGGTGTGCCCGACAACGCCAGAGCGCCGGCGACATCAAGACGCAAACGAACCGCGCTGGCGCATCAACTCGCGGAACAGCGATTCGTTCGGCTGGAATGGCGCCCGGCCGTGAAGGTAAAAATAGTTGTTCAGCACCACCAGACCGCCGACCGGCAAAGACACTTCCTTCGTGCCGGCCGACGTTTCCATCGACTGGGACAGTGAGCGGAGAAATGCCGCTTCTTCACGGTTGGACGGCTGAACGAACTGGTCGATGAACGAGATCGACAGACCGAATTCGCTTTGAAAGAACAGCGGCCGCTCGATCTGCTCGTTGACGTTCTTGGACCCGGATCCCTTGTAGAAGAATGGCTTCGTGCCGAGCTTGTGATTGACGAAGCGATCGCGCTCGTCCCAGTCGTCGATGTGCAGAAACCGCGATTCGCCGCCGACCGCGCTTCGCTCCGCGAATTTCATCATCAGCAGCCAGTCCGTTGCGTCGCTCACGTACGTGCCGTCGGTGTGCATCGTGAACAGCCGGTATGCCTGACGAAGATATGAGTCGCTGCTATCGGTGTGCTTCACCACGAAGCGGGCGTAGTACGTTCCCGACATCGCATCGTGATTGCTCGGGCCGAGGATATGACCGATGGCCGTACCGAACTTCACGAAGTCAGAAGGGTCTTGCGAAAGGTCCTGGAGGCCGATGGTGAAACCGCCGTGCCGACGGTCCTTGACCAGCTCGACGAGCATGTCGGCAAAGTCGTCACCGAGACGCTCGACCAGCAGATCGGCAAGGTGATGGCGCATGAACGGGACATACTCGAGATTCTGGACGTCGATATCGCGCACGTCCGCCAGGAATCCGGTCAGCGCGTTGGGGTCGATCGTCACGTTCATGATGCGGTGATGGGTGGGATGCGCCGACAAGCGGAAAAGCGGCTGCCGGTGCGTGATGGAACCAGGGTGAGTGATCAGTGCGTCCATGTTGTCCTCCTGTTGTTTCAGGGCTCTATTTGATGCCTCTTCTTTGATATCATCCAGACGCTATCCGCGAATGTTTATTCGCTCCAGGAGATTAAATGATCGACGCCCGTCAACTGCGATACTTCGTTGCTGTGGTGGAGGATCTGCACTTTGCCAAGGCAGCGGATCGACTGAATGTCGCGCAATCGGCGCTCAGCGCCCAGATTCAACGGCTCGAGCAGGAGATCGGCGTTCGTCTCCTGAACCGGAACAAGCGACAGCCCGTTACGCTGACCGATGCGGGGCGCTTGTTCCATGCCGAAGCGGTTGCAGCACTACGGCATATCGAGCGCGCGGATCAGGTCGGCCGGCTGGCGGCCAGGGGCCTCGCCGGTGTGGTGCGGATCGGATCGGTCGCATCCGGCGTGAGCAGCGGCGTGCTCTCGAGGATGCTGCATCAGTTTCGCATCACGCACGGCGACGTGCGCATCGAGGTCGTGGCCATGGAGACGCCGCGTCAGTTCGAGGCGCTCGTCGAAGGCGAGATCGATGTGGGTATCGTGAGGCCCTGGCGCCAGCATCCGGCAGGGATCGTGGCCACGATCGTGCAGACCGAATGCCTTTTGGTCGCGATGGCCGAGGACCACGCATTGGCGGCACGCAGCCACGTGTCGGTCAGCGATCTGAAAGATCAGCGGTTTATTTCCCCCCATTTCGACGACGACGGGGGATTCAGCGAGGTGCTTACCGCGCTGGGTGCAGCGGGAGGCTTCGTTCCTTTTCTGGAACATCGCGTTCATGACTTCATCGCCGCGATCAGTCTCGCATCGGCCGGTTACGGCGTGGTCGTCGTCCCGGAATCGATGCGCAACTTCACACAACCGGGAATCTGCTATCGGCCGATCGCGGATTTCGAGTATCCGTGTCATCTCGCATTGGCCAGCAGGCGGCGAGAGCTTTCTCCCGCCGTTCGCGCATTCGTAAAGGAATCCCTCGCACTCTTCACCGGTCGCGCCTTATCAGACCCAGCTTGAGTTGAACTCACGGGCCTGTTGGTGACGATCCAGAGAGTCGATCAGGATGGCTACGTAATTCTTTTAGTCAAGCTTGACCTCGAAGCCGCGACGCACCGCGGGGCGATCGAACATGGCGTCGTACCATCGCTTGACGTTTGGGTAGTCCGCAAGATCGACCTTGTGCCGCTCGTGTCGCCACGCCCAGCCAATGATGGCAAAGTCGGCGATCAAAGGCTCGCCGGCCACGTACTCATGGCCGGCGAGCCTTTCGTTCAGCACCGAATAAAGCCGTCGTGTTTCGTCTGAGAAGCGCTTGAGACCGTAGCGTCTGTCGCCCTCGGAAGCTAGGGCGGCGAAGTGGTGCACCTGTCCGGGCATCGGTCCGAAACCACCCATCTGCCACATGAGCCATTCGATCACGGGCACCCGCTCGCGTAGACCGCGTGGAAGGAATCGGCCGGTCTTTTCTCCAAGATAGGCATAGAGCGTGATCGGTTCGGTCTTCATGGATTCAGCTCAATTCGACATCGACATGTGTGTTGAAACCCGGACGCGTGGCGAGCGACGCGTACCAGCGCTCGAGGTCGGGCATTCGAGCACGTTCTATGCCCGGCATGCCAAACCACCGCTTCGCGAACGCACCGAGAACGATATCCGCAATCGTGAACGACTCGCCTTCGACGAAGTCGCGACGCTTCAATTGTACGTCGAGCACTTTCCAGACTTCCGTGACCTTTACGACATCGGCGGCAATTTTCTCGACGTCTCGCTTGGCCTCGGGTGTGCGGACGATTCCCCAGAACACGGGCCGCTCGGCCGGCTGCAAAGTCGAGAGCGACCAGTCGAGCCAGCGGTCGATGCTGGACCGCGCCTTTGGATCGGCGGGATAGAGTGTGCCGGGTCCACCGTACTGCATCACGATATAGCGCAGGATCGAGTTCGATTCCCAAAGCACGAAATCGCCGTCGACGAGGGTGGGGACTTTGCCCATCGGATTCATCGCGAGGTAGTCAGGTTCGGTGTTGTGTCCGAACTGCAGACCGGCGTCTATCCGGTTATAGCGTAGGGAGATCTCTTCGCAAAGCCACAAGACCTTCTGGACGTTGACCGAATTGGCACGTCCCCAGATGGTAATCATGCGTGAGTCCTTCTAGTGTTTTGTTATTAGTGGATTGACCGCTTCACTCCGTCGTCGGCATAACGCTTACGCTGGCAATGCTGCCACCAATTCGGCCGTCGTCACGATCGAATGGGCAAACGTGGGTCCGTTCAGTTCGTGGGCGGCTCGCATCAGTTCCGGCGAGAAGGCGGCGGTCGCGTCGCGCACGAGTGTCACGTGATAGCCGAGTTCCATCGCGAATCGCGCGGTGGATTCGATGCAGGTGTTCGCGAGCAGGCCGACGGTAATCACGTGCGAGATTTTGTGCTGCTTGAGCTGGAAGTCGAGGTCCGTGTTGGCGAAGCCGCTTTGCGCCCAATGCTCGTGGATGACGATGTCGTTTTCCTGGGGAACGAAATCGGGGTGCCATTCGCCGCCCCAAGTGCCCTTTGCGAAGGTCTGGCGCTTTTGGACGAGCCGTTGCGTCGGGTTCGGATGGTCCCAGTCTTCGTAATCGCCAGGCTGCCAGCGGCGATGCGGCACATAGAACACCTGAATGCCAGCCTTGCGTGCGGCGACCACCGTTGCGCGCAAATTGTCGAGGAGCCGAACGTCGTTGGCGACTGCCTCGATCATCGGAAAGATCTTGCCGCCATGTGACAGGAAGTCGTTGTACGGGTCGACCAGCAAAAGACCGGTGTGTTCGGCGTGATAGACGAGGTCCGTCATGATGTTCTCCGGAAAAACGGTTCGGGATGGGGCACGACACAACCGACACCCGTTGCGCGGAACTTCTGCACGACGTCGAGCACTTCGTTGCCTCACGAGTCGAGTATATATATGAATTTCATAGTTTCAACTGGAACATAAACACCATACCCACTGCGCGGGTATCGAACGCATTTCTCGCCCCGGATGCGGATGTCATCGCCGTGACGTAATCCGTGATACTATGAAAATAGTAGTTACGATGGAGGCAAAATGAAGCGCAGAGAGAAAGGGGTGGCCACGGTGTGCCCTGTGGCGCGATCGACCGAAGTTGTCGGCGACAAGTGGACGACGCTTGTGCTGCGCGAGCTGTACATGGGCGCGACCCGATTCGAGGAAATCCAGATTCAGACGGAGGCGACGCCCCAGATGCTGGCGACGCGGCTGAAGTCACTCGAAGCGGACGGGATGGTCGAGCGCCATCCGTATCAGGAAAGGCCGTTGCGCTACGAGTACCGTCTCACGGAGAAAGGCCGGGCGTACTATCCGGTGATCCAGGCGCTACGCACCTGGGGCGAGACCTGGTGCAAGAGCAAAGGCGAGGAAGTCGCGGTGCATTTTACGCATCGTGTGTGCGGGCACGAGGTTGGCCTCGACTATATCTGCCCGTCGTGCGGAGAATACGTGGAGCGTCGCGACCTCGATGCAACCTTGAGTGCTTCGTTTGCGAAAGAGCGCGAGAAGAGGCGCGAGACATATCGGGCCGCGAAGGCCAGATCCGAATAGTTCAGTCAGCGCGCAGCGGGCTGTCGTCCAGTCTGTTCCGTGCGTCGCGCGTGCACCAGGAAGTCCGTGACGAAGGCTAGTGCGAGAGTGGCCGCGCCGCACAGGAATACGAGCGCGTAGTCGTTGTGAAGGCGAGAAAACAGATACGAGTCTCCATAGCCGCCGAGTGCCTGAAAGAGGGCGAAAGCCGTGGTTGCGCGGCTCCACGCTGCGCGCTGTTCCAGGAAATTGTCCGGTAGCAACTCGTTGATGCGTCCGAGAACGAGCGGCACGATTCCAGGCGTGAACACGCCCAGGATGACTGTGGCGCCTGCGAGGACATAGGGATCTCCCGTCTTCGCCAGTACCACGATCGCGATGGCCTGTAGCACAAGGCCGGCGCGCCAGGCTGCGCGAAAGCCAATGCGGCTGCCCAGATTGCTGCAGATCACGGGCCCCGCGATGGCGGCGAGACCATATAGCACCCAATAGTCGGCGCCCACTGCTGCGCCGCGGCCGAGGCCGCGCGCCACGTAGTCCACGAGCAGCACAATCACAGGCACGAGGCCGAGCGCGTTCGCGGCGTATTGTGCGTAGAGCACACGCAGCGCGAGGCTGCCACGCTCAGCCTTGTGCGCTGGTTCGGCGTGTGCAGCCGGCGCATTCGTCGCTGGCCAGCCGGACCAGCTCAAGGCCGTGAGCGAAAACGAGAGCATGCCGAGGCCGAGCCACGTGTTGCGCAGTCCGGTCGACAGGAGTTGCGGGATCAATGTGCCCGATGCCGCAACGCCGAGGCCCAGCCCGAGGAAGATCATCCCGCTCGCGAAGCCGCGGCGGGGCGCAGGAATGTGCGGGAGGATCGATGTCGCGACGAGTACCATGATCGCGCCACCGGAAAAGCCCGACAGCAGACGCCAGAAGAAGAACCACGCGACAGAGACGGGCCAGGCGCACGCGAAGAACGCGATCGTCACTGCGGCCATCAGGAGTCGCAAGGCGGCCCGGTTCGACAGCTTTGCAACGAGCGGCCGTCCTGCCATCGCACCCATCAGATAGCCGGCGAAATTTGCCGCGCCGAGCGCGACGGTCTGCGAGGAACTGAACCAGTGCGCCTGGATCATTGAGGGAATGAGCGGCGTGTAGGCGAAGCGCGCGAGACCGATGGCGACCAGACTGCCGCAAAGCCCGGCGAAGGCTGCGAAGAGCGCGCGGGCATCGAGCGATGATGCATCGCTCACGTGGGACGTGGAAGGAACTGCAGACATTGCGAACTCCGGTATCACGGGTGTTGCGGGGGGAAGCGTCTACGCATTGACGTCTACGACTGTGCGACCCTGAATCTTGCCTTCCAGTATCTGGCCCGCGACAGCAGGAACGTCGGCGAGCCCGATCACCTTCGTCGCGCGGCCGAGTTTGCTCAAATCGAGGTCGCGCGCAAGCCGCGCCCAGGCATTGATGCGTACGGACTGGGGAGCATTGACAGAATCGATGCCCGCGAGGGTCACGTTGCGTCGGATGAAGGGCATGACCGACCCGGGGAGGCCCGAGCCCTGTGCGAGGCCGCAAGCGGCGACCACGCCGCGGTACTGCGTCTGGGCCAGCACGTTAGCCAGCGTGTGATGTCCGACGGAGTCCACGGCACCCGCCCAACGTTCGCGGGCGAGCGGCACACCTGGCTCCGAGAGCGTTCGCCGGTCGATCACTTCCGCGGCGCCGAGGCTGTGCAGATAGTCGGCTTCCGCGGGGCGTCCGGTTGATGCGACGACGCGATACCCGAGGCCCGACAGGATGGCAATGGCGATCGAGCCGACGCCTCCATTGGCACCTGTGACGAGGACGTCGCCGCTTTGTGGCGAGAGGCCGCCATGTTCCAGCGCCAACACGGCAAGCATGGCCGTATATCCGGCCGTGCCGATTGCCATCGCGTCGTGCGCGGAAAAGACTTCTGGAAGCTTGACGAGCCACTCGCCCTTCACGCGTGCCTTTTGCGCGAATCCGCCGTGATGGTTCTGACTGAGCTCCCAACCGTTGAGGACGACACGGTCGCCGCTGGAAATGCCGGGATACGTGGATGCCTCGACGGTCCCGGCCAGGTCGATGCCCGCGACCAGTGGAAACTCGCGGATGATCTCCGCGCGTCCGGAGATGGCGAGTGCGTCCTTGAAGTTCACGGTCGAATATTCGACTGCAATGGTAACGTCTCCGGGCATGAGGTCCTGCTCGCGCATATTGACGATGCGAGTCGAGATCACGTCACGCGGTTTCGTCGCGAGCAGTGCTTTGAAGGTCATGTGATTCTCCTGAGCAAATCGTTTCCCGATGGCTCGAGCTATTGAGCCGTTGCCGATCGGAGAGTGATGTTTGCGGGTGGCCGGGTCATGCGTGCCCGTCAGCAACGGCCGAACTGGATCGTGCGTATGCGAGCGTATTGACCACCACGGCGGCGAGCGAGAGCAAGGCGCCGATCGCGGCGAGGCCGAGCCAGGCAGCGTGCAGGGCCCCCGCACCGCCAAGTGCTGCACCGACTGCGCCGCCAAGAAAGTACGAAACCATGAAAACGGTGTTCAGGCGGCTGCGGGCTTCGGGCCGCAGTGCATAGATCCGCGCCTGGTTGGCAATGAAGCTCGCGCGATTGCCCAGATCCAGCAACACCATCCCGACGATCAACCACACCAGGCTGCGTGCGCCCGCTGCGACAAATGCAAACGCGATGGCGACCGTGAGTGCGCCTGCGGTTGCAACATGGCGCGCGCCGACGCGATCGACGATCGCGCCCAGTCGTGGCGATACCGAAAGACCGACAAGGCCGATCAGCCCAAATGCTCCGATCGTGGCCGGGCCGTAATGGTAGGGCGCTCGTGCGAGTAGTACCGCGAGTGTTGCCCAGAGCGCGCTGAATGCGGCGAACACAAGAAACCCCATCGTTGCCGAGAGGCGTAGTAGCTGTTCCTTGCGGACGAGGCCAGCGAGCGAGTGCATCAACTCGCGATAGCGGATCGCCGCGAGCGCATTCGACGCAGGCAGCTCTCTGATGACAAGCAGAAGGCCAATGTCGATGGCGGAAGCGATCACGAATATCGAACGCCAACCCCACAGCGCACCGACGATGCCACTCAGTGTGCGTGCCAGCAGGACGCCAGAAGAGAGGCCGCCCAGCAGGGAGCCGACTACGCGTCCGCGCGTCTCGGGGGTAGCCATGCCCGAGACCGACGGGATGATGATTTGCGCTGAGATTGATGTCGTCCCAACGAGGAAGCTGCATAGAGCCAGCGCGAAGAAGGACGGTGCCGCTGCGCAGGCGAGCAGCGCCACTGCGTTCGCGATGATCGCACGCGTTGCCAGTTTGCGTGGTTGGACGCCGTCGGCGAGCGGGACGAAGAGCAGCAGTCCCATTGCATAGCCGAGCTGGGTGAGGGTGGCGATGAGGCTCCCACGCGCCGACGGCACAGCGAAGGTCGATGCGATCTGCGGCAGCAGCGGCTGATGGTAGTAGATGGGCGAGACCGCGAGCGCGCAGCAAAGTGCCATCAGAAAGACTTGGCGCGGGGAGATCATGGGTGCCTTCGCTAAGGTAGGGGGGGCGGAGTTGGGCGGAACGCGCGGTATCGTCGGAATCGCACGAATTACAGAGCAAGGCGTGATCAGGCTTTGGGCAATGCGTCGAGGAACTCGCGGGTGCTCACGATATTGTGCGCGTAGGTCGGCCCGTTCAGCTCATGCGCCGCGTGCATCGCTTCCCGCTTGAGAGCGGCCGTTGCGTCCTTCACGAGCGTCACGTGGTAACCAAGCTCCGTTGCATATCGCGCCGTAGCCTCTATGCAGGTGTTGGCCAGCAGGCCGACGATCACCACGTGCGTGATGCGATGCTGCTTAAGCTGGAAGTCGAGATCCGTATTGGCAAAACCACTGGAGCCCCAGTGTTCGAGCGCCACGACGTCACCTCGTTGCGGCGTGAAGTCAGGGTGCCATTCGCCGCCCCACTCGCCCTTCGCGAAGTGATGACCGTCCATGATCTTGCGCTGGCTCGGGCTCGGATGACACCAGCACTGATAGTCGCCCGGCTGCCACCGGCGGTGCGGTACGTAGACCACCTGGACACCGGCATCGCGGACGGCTCCGTTGATACGTCGCAGATTCTCCAGCAGTCCGACTTCTTCAGCGACATCCTTGACGAAGGGCCAGACTTTGCCTCCTTCGGAGAGGAAGTCGTTAAAAGGATCGACGAACAGCAGTGCGGTTGATCTGGCCTCGTAGGTGAAGCGGCTCATTGCATTTCTCCGGAAGGGGTTCACACCAGAACGTTGAGCTGAAACGGCTCGCCACTCATCCGGACACGCGTGCGACTCGTGATGCCGGTACGGCTAGAGTGAAGCCTCTCTGTTCCGGCATTGTATATATGAAAAACATAGCGTCAAGTTTGGCGTGAATCCCATACCTTAACTGGGGGTTTATGCAGCTTTATTGTGTATATGACCAGGTTTACATGCGAGGAAAAATCTTGTTACTATGAAGATCATATACAAAAGTCTGAGTCAACAAGCCCGGAGTTGTTCGTATTGTTCGTACGAAGCCGCCCACCTGATCGCAGTGCCATACCCTGGAGAGCAACATGCAATACCTCGTGATGATTTCCCGTTCCGAAAACGCATTTTCCATGTCCCCTCACAAGGAAGAGGTTGAGGCGGAGGCCGAGTTTGTCCGCCGTCTTTACGCCTCCGGGATAGTTCGGCAGGTATGGCTGAGGGCAGAAGGGGGAGCCTGCATGATTTCGGAAGCAGATGACGAAGACGGCCTGAGACAACTCCTCGGCGAACTTCCTTTGGTCAAGACTGGCTATCTTGCGCCGCCACAGATCAGCCGATTGCGCTCGTATTCGGGGTTTGGTCCGCGTAGTCTCTGAGCCACTCCAGTTCCCACGCCTGTACGGGCCGGCCAATCGGTGGAGATGGCGACTTTCACATCATGTCGTCAAGCTGACAATCATCCTGGAACAATCTCAATGACACGCTGGAAACTATTCGGTATGCTAACCATGGTCGTTGCGCTGTTCGCAGCGGTGTCCTCTGCAATAGCGCCGGACCGCGTTGCATCGCTGCAATACGCGATACGAGCAACGGCTCGCACGTCCTTTATCCTGTTTCTGGCGGTCTTCCTGGCCACCTCGTTTGCGCGAGTCGTCCCGTCGGCGCTAAGCCGCGCCCTGGTCACGGAGCGGCGGTTTATCGGATTGTCGTTCGCCGCCTCGCAATTTTTTCACGCAACGGCGCTCATTATCTACATCAGGACAGCGCCCGAGGCATTCTGGGTGGGGCGTACGCCCGCGACAAACATACCGGGCTCCATCGGCTATTTGATGATTCTGTTGCTGACGGTCACATCGTTCGCAATGCCGGCGCGTCTGATCGGTCCGGCCAACTGGAAGAAGCTGCATCTCGTGGGCGTATGGATACTCGCCGTCATTTTCACGGCTTCCTTCCTCACCCGAGTCCATCAACATGCCGCTTATCTCGTTCCCGGCATGGTCATGGTTGTCGCGATGTTGCTACGCATGGCCGAGCGGTTCGAAGCGTGAGGTCAGGGATTCGCCGCACCTGGAGGACGCCTTCCGCGCAATCCATTCAGGCTGGCGCAGCAGTCGAAACTCGCGATCTTGGAACGTGCATCAAGGAGGCGCCATATCCGAGCGCGATACCGCTCGCAAGGTGTGCAACTCGCAACGCTCCATCACATTGCGTTATTTGGCCGCTGGCTACGACTTGCGCGGTTGAGAAGCGAGGCTGGATCGACCCCGAAGAGTCGAGCAGGCGCTCGATATGGCCGTTCACGGACAGAATTCGGCCTATATATGTGACCCGCTGCTTACTCCCGTCCGCCCGTATCGGCAGATTGGCCGCCGTGCGTCTTGAGCGTCCCAATAGGTGCATTGGTGAGCAAATAAAGCATGGCTTCCAATCCAAGCACGTAGCTGTGAACTCCAAGACCGAAGATCACGCCATCCGCGATTTTCGCGATCAAACATTTGATTTCCCGTGCTTCGACATTCGTCATGTGTACTTCCACATAGGGTAGCGCTGCACCCTTTATGCAATCGCGCAGCGCATATCCCGCATAGTTGAAGCCCGCGGGATTCATGACGAGGCCGTCGACACCATCTTCAACGGCTCGATAGATGCGATTGATCGCTTCTCCTTCGACGTTGGTATAGAAGATCTCCAGTTCGTAACCTTTCGAGCGCGCATGCTGGTGCAGCATGGCGTCAAGCTCGCTCGCCGTCGTCTTGCCGTATATCTCCGGTTCACGCTTGCCCAGGTGAATCATGTTAGCGCCCTGAATCAGCAGAATTCGCCACATGGTGACCGTTCCTTCTCTCATTCGGCAGACGCGATTGGCCCTTCAAGCATTTGCTGGCAAACAGGAAGTGCGTGCCCCAAATCGCCGATCCGATTCGTTCGCAGAACCACTATGTCGCGCGCCGGCTCCCGGAGGGAGCGGGGCGCGGCGCATTTGATGACATTGCCTCACCGTAAGTCCCGGAACCAGTCTAACGGTTCAGGACGTCCGCTCTAACCGACTCCGCAACGAGCCTGACCTCTTCGATGAGTTCGCTGGCGACGCCCAACTCCTGGAGTGCCATCGAAAGGTTTTCTATCACGGCGTCGAAATGATCGTCGTTCAGCCCGAGAGCGCGCGGATTCCCGTGGGCGGCGCGCAGCGTGCGCCCGTCAAAAGCAGGCACGCCACCGAAGGCATACGCCAGAAAGGACTTCTGATGCCGCCGCAGCCGCGGCATATCGACTCCGCGAAAAAAGTGATTGATGCGGGTGTCCTCGAGAACGTTCTCGTAGAACTTGTCCACCGCGACATCGAGCGCTGGCGCGCCGCCCAATCTTTCATACAGGCTGGTCATGGCATTTTCCTCGCGTTCAATATTCCGATCGGGTGATCAAGCCCGCGCTTTCCGGGAGCTGTGGCATTAATTCGGCGGACCGGGCAGCGGCAGGGTCGACGGCGAGACCGATGTCGTCGAGCCGTTCGAGTCGTCAATGACCTCGGCGCCCGTCACGATCTTGCACTGCTGCAGCGCTCCTTCCGAGGTGTTGATGGCGCGCAGCACCGGCCGCGCGAGGGCTGGCCCGCTGGCGAGCGGATGAAAATCCAGCATGCTCGCCACGCCGGGTGTCAGCATGAACTCCTGCTGCAGGGGCACGCCGTAGCCATTCGTGAGCGTCTGCCCGTTCGTGTCGACAAAGCTCAGCTCGACCCGGCAGGGGTCCTGGGGTAGTTGGCTTAGCCACGCTCACCGCGCTAAAGCGCGCCGTCTGGCTCGACACGACCCTGAGGATGCCGATCGACGCGTCACTCCCGCACGCAGTCCGGGTGCCACACGGATCCGGAGGCTCCGCGACTGCCGTCACGCCGCTTGCCGTGTCGTAAATTTCGTGGCTCGCAACCATCACCCGGTAATCTGGGAAAAAGCGCTGGCTTGTGGACAGATTTAGGCTAGATCAGGGTCATGGATAACTCAACCCTCGCAGCGGAAAATGGCGTTTTCCACGTGTGCAATGGCGCTGCGGCATGGCGATGTCAATGGCGTGACGTCCTACCGACTCCAGTTCAGTTTCTCGTGACGGTCCGTGTCCTTTTGAATTGCGAATTTAATTTCACCTTTTCGGTGCACTGCGTGCTTCCCGGTCCGGACAGTGTTGCCTTCGGATTTCAAACAGGTGAGGCATACCTCAAGTCGCTAAGTCATGCTCGTATTCCAGGTGCTGCCGACAACGTTTTCTTGCCGGGATTCCTTTCTTTCAGCAACAAGGAAGCCGCGCGAAGGGAGTGACGACGACGTCAGATCGATGAAGGCGTGCTTCAGTCGCAGACGAGGGCGCGTGGGCGCAGCCGTGGGTGTGTGGGGCACGCGGAGGCCTGATATGCATGCGACGGATGCATCTGGCAGACAGCGCACCGTGAACCGATTCCAACGCGAATGACTGCCGTCCCGCGAGAATTGACCGCCTGAGTGTCTATCTGCTTATGCGGGCGAACGTCAGGAACTGGCCGTGTTCTGGCCGAAGGCGACTGGGAGCACCTGGCCGCCACTGCGCCGTCGGCGAGTGGACCAAGTCGGCCGTTGCTGCCCTTCGGGTACTCTCGGCGACTGTCACTACCGCGATTCAAGGCGGCCTTCCGCCTCACGCCGCAGGGTCGGACGCAACCGGTGTAACCCAGCTTCGGGTTCAGTGCCGACAGCTGCTCAGGGCTTTCTGGCGGATGCGAGCACACACGGCATCGGAACTTGCACCTCACCGTTGGTCGTATACGATGCGACGTCGTCGGCCACTGCTTTCTGGATCGCAGCCAGCGCCTGTGGCGACTGCGCCCTCAAGATCGCAGCGACGCGCACGCCGCCGCGCATCAGGACGTCGAAAGGCGTTTCGGGTGCGCGAAGACGCAACGTCTGACTGACTATCTTAATGCAGGGTTCAACGAAGCCCGCTTCAAGCAGCGCACGTTCCGACTCGTGCGAATCGCTGAAACGGAAGAACGGAGGCCCAGGCGGTAGCTGGACATCCATGCGGCCGTGCTCCTCAATGGCCTTGAGCACCATGCGGAATCCAACAGCCTGGTCAGGCGACGCCCAAACAGTGAAAGCGATTCTGCCACCCGGGCGCAGCACCCGAAACGCTTCGGTGAGCGCAGCCTCGGGACGAGCGAAATGGAGCATTCCGAAGCTGATGCCGACCGCGTCAAAACTCATATCCTCGAAAGGCAGCTTTTCGGCGCCCCCGGGACGGAACGTGAGGGAGGGAAAAAGCCGTCTCGCTTGCTGGACCATCGCGTCCGCGAAATCGACGCCTACTACATCGGCGCCACGACGCGCCGCCGCTGCCGCTAGATAGCCAGGGCCCGACGCGACATCAAGGAACTGGACGCTGGCACCGACGTCAAGCGCATCGAGCAGCGCATCATTGGACTGCGTCGTCAGTTCACCAAAATACGAGTGATATGGCTGCGCGACTGTTTCCCAGCCCCGAAGCTCAAAGACGCTGAATTCGTCATGTTCCATGGCAAACATCCATCACGGCTCGGCCGGGTGCATGCCGACATCGGGTCGAAGCGTTCCCAGCCGACGCATGCTGAATAGGTTAGTGTCCCTCGGCCGGTTATACAAGGCTGAATGGGGGTTCATCAATTCGCCCTGACAGACGGAGACCTTGGAGCAATACAGTGAACCTTGTCGTATGTGAAGTCGTGGCCGGAAGGCTTAGTGTCCGCAATACGCACCCACTCTCCCACCTTAAACGGACGGTCGCGAGCATGGATCTGGTGGCCCCTGCTGGCCGGCAAGCGTCCGCTCGCCGGCCAGTTGCCTTCATACTTCGGTTTGCTCTGCCATCTCAAGGGCGTCGTCCACTTCAATGCCGAGGTAGCGAACGGTACTCTCGAGCTTGGTGTGGCCGAGCAACAACTGCACAGCCCGAAGGTTCTTCGTTCGCCGGTAGATCAAGGAAGCCTTCGTGCGGCGCATGGGATGGGTGCCGTACGCTGTATCGTCGAGTCCGATCGAGCCGATCCATCGGTGGACCAGCCGAGCATATTGCCGCGTCGAGATATGCGGCGACGCGTGCAGCCGACTCGGAAATAGATAGTCGTCTGGTTTCAATCTCCGCGCCTTTATCCAGGCTTCGATGCTCTGGCGAGTCTGCTCTGCGATCTCGAACTGGACCGGACGTTGCGTCTTTTGCTGCATGACAATTGCTCGCGATCCGACGTGGCTACCCTGGCAGATCTCTTGCACTAGCAGTCGCGTCAGGTCACACGCCCGAAGCTTGCTATCAATCGCAAGATTGAACATTGCCAACTCGCGGATGTTCGAAGACATCTGCAGTCTCGTGCGAATCGCCCAGATTTCCGGAAGCTTCAAAGGCGGTTTCTGCCCAGTAAGCTTGCCCTTGTTCCATGGCACTCGGGCGCCGGCGGCGCGTTTCTCCGTCTCCATGACAATCTCCTTCCAAAGTTGGAGGGAGATCCAGTGTGCGCGTCGGCCGGTGGACGCTGACCGGTTGCGGTCGTCGGGGCCGCCGGATTCGGCGCTCCGTAGCGGCCGTTCAACGTCGCAATTGAGCTGGATCGCGCAGCGAGATCGGAATGACGGACTGGTTGCTCAGCAATTCAGAAGCCATCTACAAGCGTTCGCCTGGCGCTGACGCGGCACGCTCGCCTGCGATGACTTCTCGGGCCACAAGGAACCGTTCGACAAGGGCGTGATGGAGGTTGACTGCCTCGCCAATGCTTCCGAGCTTCGCGGCGCGTACAGGACGCCTATCCCCGTTTCGCAGCAACCTCGGCGGCGGCCTTGCGAATTGCTGCGAGCACTTCGTTGGGGCACGAGAGCATCGGGACGTGACTGCTCTTGACTTCCACGATCGTGGCGCCCATGCGCTTCGCGTAGGTGCGCTGCAACTCGGGATGGACGGTGTGATCCTCGGTTGCGAGGATATACGTGGAAGGCTTCGACTTCCAGGCGTTTCCGTCCAGCTTGTGGGTGAACAGGTCCGCCGCCGGCGCGAAGTGGGTCGCATAGACGCCCCCTTGTTCTTCTGCGGACAGGTCACCAGCGAAAGCCGCGGGCCCGTCGGGTTTCAGCCAGACTCGGCCATCGGCGACTTCGACGTGAGTGAAGATGTCCGTCGTCGGAAACTTCTCCTGTTGTTGCTGCGCGGTCTCCGTCTCGTCCGGGCATAGCGCCGCGATGTAGACTAGCGCGGCAACGCGGGGGTCCATGCCGGCGTAGGTGATCACGGCGCCGCCGTAGGAGTGGCCGACGAGAAGGATCGGCTCGCTAACGCGGCCGAATGTGCGAATGGTTGCCTCCACGTCGCCTTTCACCGAGTCGAGGCCGTACTGCGCCGCCATCACTTCGTGGCCATCCGCTCGCAGCGCCGGGATCAGCTTGTTGAAACACGAGCCGTCGGCCCAGATGCCGTGGCAAAACACGATGCTTGGCTTGTGCGATGCGTTCACTTTGCTTACTCCTTTCAATGGAAAAGCGATGCCTGCCTCCAGGCTGGTGCCGGCGACAAGCAACTGGCGACGAGTCGTACCAGAACTCGTCAGAGGTACTTGTTCATTTACGATTGGCTCCGCACTGCGCAAACAGTTGCGGCGGCTTCAGCATCCGGGATCGCGCCAAACATGTCGCCGAGTGCAGCCGTACGAATGGAAGATGAGGGGCACCGGGCCGACTCGCCGGTCGAGTGCGCTGCGCCGCGCGGGGACGTCGCCGGCGTGCTTTTTGGAGCCGTACTGCGCCGCGATCACCTCGTATCCTTCGGCACGCAGGATCGGAATGACTTTGGCGAAGCACGGTCCATCTGCCCAGATGCCGTGAATGAAGACGATGCCGACTTTGCTTGGCGTGCGCATGGTGGCGTTCCTCGGTCGAAGCAATCTTTGACTAGCGATACCGACAAAATCAGCCTATACGCAGGCGGGCCATGCAGGAAATACTTTTGATGCTGCAAGCATACCGTTGAGGCATGGGAGGCTCGGATGGACCTTCGTCATCTCCACTTTTTCGTGGCCATCGCCGAAGAGGGCAGTCTGTCAAGCGCGGCCGAGCGCCGGCTGCATACCGCGCAGCCGTCACTTAGCCGGCAGATGCGGGACCTGGAGGCCGAAGTCGGTGCCCGGCTGATGGAACGTCATGCTCGCGGCGTCGCGCTCACGCCCGCGGGGCTTGTATTCCTCGATCACGTGCGGCTCGCATTGGCGCAGATCGAGGTCGCCTGCGAAGCGGCGCGCCGTTGCGAAGGGCCCAGGAAGCAGGGTTTCGTCATCGGCTTCCTGCTCGGGCAGGAAGCGGTCTGGCTGCGTGAGGCATTGCGCATCCTCCGCGAGGAGGAGTGCGATGTCGAGATCACACTCGTGACCAAGTCGTCGCCGGAGCTCGCTAACGCCCTAATGCGGGGCGAGCTTGACGTCGCACTTCTGCGGCACGAGGCGCTGACCGCCGGCCTCGTATTTAAGCACCTAGTGAAGGAGCCGTTGGTAGTGATCCTGCCGAAGCACCATCGCCTCGCCGCGCGCAAAGCTGTTCGGCCGCAGGACCTCGCGGCCGAGGCGTTCGTCAGTACGGCACGAATCGCGCCAGTGCTGAAGGGCGTGATCGACGCCTACGCGGCCGAGATCGGCATCACGCTTAGGCAGACCTACGATGCCGAGACCTTGTCTGGGGGCATGTCGCTGGTGGCATCGACCGGGGGCTTCACCCTGCTGCCGCAGTACGTACGTAACGCACTGATCCCGACCGTCGTCGCGCGCCCGTTGTCCGGTACCGCACCGATGATCGACCTGATGCTGGGCTACGCGAAGACGAATCCCTCGCCGTTGCTCCAGCGCTTCGTGGCACGCGCCGATGAACTGATCGCCGGCTCCTTGCCGGGCACAGACACACCCGTCCTGCTGACGTGATGTAACCCCGGCCAATGTTCTCGTACGTATACTGTTTCATTGGCTTTGGAGCGCTTCCCCGCACGCCTCGCCCGACCGCTTCTGGGCAACGTTCCCAGCGCACTCAGCGCCGTCGCGCGTTCGGTCGGGTTGCTACCTTCCTGCAGGCGCCGGTCATCGTGCCCTGGGAGAAGCTCGCCGCTCCATACTACGTTGATGGTCCTCGTTCCTTCCGGACGTCGCAGCAGAAATAGCGGCGCCCAGACGCTCACCTACGATGTGCCAGAACGGCAATGGCGCCACGCAAGAGGCATACTTCGCATTTCAACTGCTCCGAAGCTGACGCACGTGGCCGACCGCTATTGGCCGACTATCGTCTGGCGCAATCGGCGTTAGTCGACTCCGTGCGGTCGTTGGTCCCGGTCATCAAGTCAACTACCGCTATAGGCTGTTCAGCGAAGCTGGCTTCGGCTGTCCGGGCTACTCGCGGCGTCTCGTCATGTTTTCCTTCGTTAGCTTGCCGTCGGCCAGTGGAGTCGGGAAGCATCAGGTTCCCTGAAGGACTATCATCCCAGCCGCCTCCGCAGATTCATTGAACTAGGCGGGGAAATGCGCCAGATCTTCGTCGATGACTTCGTGCAAGAGGATAGTCCGAGAGGCCGGTGAGGTGAGCTTCTACTTGGTTCATCGAGGCTCACGAGTCTTTTGCGGCCGCCAAAACTGTGTTCAGTGTTAGCTTTTTTTGTCCGGCGATTATCTTCGCGCCGCCTATACTGAATTCGGCGCCAACCTGAGTCGTTCTCTGGACTCGCCAAGGTTTGCTCCGCAACGGCATGTCTGCCTACTTGAGAGCATGCGATCGCCCGGCGGAGCGTGACTGCTACGCCCGACGACGTCAATACTGCCCAGCTCATCAGTGAAATTCCAGGCGCCCACCACACCGTAGTGGCTGCGCTCGTTTTCCGCACCGGTTATTCCCGTACGACACGGTAAATCGTCGGCATTGCGGAGTGGCTTTTTTAGTTTATTCCCAAACGTTAAAGGTGGATCGTGCTTACTTAAATCGCTTATTGTGAAGAGGTACGAAATGAAGAATAAACATCTATATCTTCCTGCAGCAGCAGTCACCCTTCTCTGTCTCAGCAGCCCGGCCTGGGCAGGCAACGCCTGCGCTGCGCTCAGTGCGATTTATCAGTCGATGCCGGTCGGAAATCCAAATGCGCCCTCTGTGATGAAAGGGCTTCGCGGGGCCCTGAAGACCTGCCGTTCCCAGCTTGCAGCGCTTTCACCCGCAGCTGCCGCGTCGCCCGCGGCGCCTGCTGCTGACGGTAGGTTTGTCATCTTCGACGTACCGGGCGAGGACACCTCGTATGGGCCGGTTCTCGCCGCCATCAATAATGCTGGCGCCGTCGCCGGCTACTACCTGGATGCTGGCTTCGCGGAACACAGCTTCCTGCGGGCTCCTGATGGCACGATCACAACCTTCGATCCGCCAGGCACAGCGTGCACGCCGGGAGCGTTTTGCAGCACGGCCATTGGCATCACACCAGGCGGCGTGGTCATGGGTTCTTACGTGGACTTGACGGGAGGACATGGCTATCTGCGCACGCCGGACGGACAGTTTCAGACGTTCGACGTTCTCGGCTCGAACAACAGTACCGATCCACAAGGTATCAACGCAGCAGGTTCGGTCACCGGGGTTTATACCGGCAGTGGTGGGCTGTTTCACGGATTCCTGAGACAAGCTAACGGGATCTACACGACATTCGATCCGCCAAGCTCGTCTACACCTGGCCGACCGATATCAGTTCATCGGGCTCGATCGTCGGGTATTACCTTGAGGCCGACCCGGGCCTGGTTATCGGATTCGTTCGGACAACAAATGGGAGCTTCACCCCGTTTAATGCCCCGAACGGCGGATTCCTCAACACCGCCCCAACGATTGCGATCAATGCTCAGGGCACGGTAACGGGAAGTTTTTGCAATGACGCACTGTGTGACGTGGCCCTCGGGTTCCTGCGCGCAAACGACGGAACGATGACGGTTTTCGCGGCGCCTGGCGACAATATATTGACCGGGCCAGACGCGATAAATGCCGCGGGTGACACCACTGGGTGGTCCCTCCTCTCAGACTTCTCTGCGCTGCACGGTTTTGTCCGCTCGCACCAGGGAACGATTGCCACCATTGACCCGCCAGGATCAAGCTTTACTTTCCCGTTCGCGATCAACGACCCGGGGGCGGTCGCGGGCAACTTCTGCGACCCCACACAGACGACGTGCCATGGTTTCGTGTGGATCCCACACCGTTAATTAAACTCTGCACCAACCTGCTCATCTGGTAAGGTGAGCAGGTCTTTTTCAGCCCACGGTCTGGCGACGCAAGCCAGGGTGGCCACCTGCGATGCGTAGCCCCGAGCAGGCGCACGCGCAGTGTACTGTCGGCTGAAGTCGACCCGGAGAAGACGCTTGGCCCCGGTACACTACACCGCCTGCATCTGAGCAGGTAGGTCTGCGTCTTCATGGTGGGATGCACGAAGCGCGCAAGCCGCCCCACCATGTCCTTGCGCACGATTGCGCGTGCCTGCAGATGGTGCGCCTGCCGGCCGGCTCTTTGCTCCGCGAGCAAGGTCGCATACAGCGCCTCGGCAGCGCGAACCTGATCGCGCGAAGCGGCGGTGTGAACGGCCCGGTACGCAACGACATACTGCCCTTCGATGATGGGCGTGACGCCGGTTTGCACCCAGCAATGCCGCCCCTTGCTGAAGCGGTTCTTCAGCACGCCGACCCATGGCTCGCGCTTTTTCAGCGTGGCCCACATGTCGCGATACACCTCGGCGGGCATGTCGGGGTGGCGCACGACGTTATGAGGCTGCCCGATCAGGGCTTCGCGGGAAAGTCCGCTGGCTTCGATAAATGCGTCGTTGCAGTAGGTGATCACGCCGCGCGTGTCGGTGGTGGAAACGAGCAGTTTCCCGGGTGGGAGAGCGGCTTCTCCCTGCTAGTTGGGTCGGGTCGATGATTCGGTGTGCACTCGTGGTCTCCGTCGCTTTTTGATTGGGTTGTCCCGCTGTCCGATGCTTATCGGCCGGTGTTTTCGATCATGAATGGGGCGGTTCGAGGGGAAAAAAACGTTGCCGCGGCGGAGGAGGGCGATAAATGGAGCGGAGCGTTGGGGCGTGGGCCGGGGTGCTGGGGCTGAAACGTCCACGGCATAAGGATCGCGGGCGAAAAGGTGGCGTGCGCAACGAGTTTATGCGAGTGCTGGCAGGCATAGCACCCGATAAGTTCTTCGCAAGTCTCCCAAAGCAGATTCGATACGGGCCGTTCGAAACGCCAAAAGTCGACGGAGACGGCACATTCCGAATGACGTGGCGTAGCCCGGTCTCCTCCACTGCGTCACGTCAGTTGAGAGCAGACGTGATACGAGTCCAGTTTCGCTAGCTCGAGCTAGAACCCGGCGAGATCTGGTGCAAATGCAATTCGCATTGCGTCCAGCCGTGATCCAGGCTTGGCCGCGTGGATCGCAGAACTCGCTTGCCTGCTCCGCAGGCTGCGCGCCCATTCTCTAATTGGCGGCCCGACGCTGGGGTTCGGCGCCCTGCGGTTACAAACGAAGCTCGGGCTGCTTTTGCGCAACGAGGTTCCGCTTGATCGGCTACCGCGAAATTCTGTCTTAAAAAATAGAAGGACTACGATTTATTGTCATTTAACAGGGTTGTTGAAGATTCCAGGAAAGGCCGCTGCCTGGTGATTGACGGACAGTGCTTGCAGCCCTAGATTTTTCGCGCGATAGCTGCGGACGCAACGATTTTGTTTTCGTTCCTTTCAACCGCACAGGAAAGCGTGGAATGAATGCTCTCTCGAAGAATTTCACCGATGCGCTGCGACACCCGAGCGTGCGCCTGTCCCAGCATTTCAGGCTGTGGATCGGCAAGCAGGAGAATGATCTCGATGTGCTCGACTTCAAGGTGCGCGGCGGATTCTGCAAGGACTACGTCGTCATTGTCACGGTCACGTCTGCGCGCCTCGACATCGACGGCAAGGACTACGTCGGGCGGCGCGCGGGCCTGCAGGTCGACGAGCGCGCCGCGGTGCCCTCGGCGAACTGGACGACGCCTGCCGATCATGCGGCGGCCACTTTCAATGGGGTGGTGACGCGCTGGAGACGGATCCGCACAAGCCGCGACGAGGCGGCCTACGAGGTCCGCATCGAACCGCGCTTTGCTGCGCTCGGCAAGCGCATGGTCCACTCCGATGTGCTCGCCGATGTCACGTTCGAGGAGATGGTCAGGAAGAAGCTGGTCGACGGGCAAAACTTCGACGCCTTCGATGTCGAGTTCCATCTCGAAGGGCCGCAGGAAAAGATGCAGCAGATCGTGATGTACGAGGAGTCGGTTTGGCACTTCATCGCGCGCCATGCGAAGCGCAAGGGCATTTTCTGGTTTTACCGGCAGGAGCGCGGCGAGAACGGATTGCTCGATATCCTCGTATTCGCGAACAATCCGCGCGCCTATATCCGCTCGGTCAACTTGCCGTTGCTGGCCAGCGCGGGACTGCAGAGCAACTCGCACGAGGCGGCGCAGGCGGTCCACGAACAGCGCACGCTGGTGCCTGCGACGATCGAGGTGTGGGAGCGCAACTACCGCACGCCTGAGGAACCGCTACGGGCCACAGCAAGCGTCTCCGGGGAGACGGACGACTGCTCGGTATACGGGCAGATCAGCCGCAGCGCAGAGTTCCATCTGACGCAGCAGCAGGGCGAGACACTCGCGCAGACTCGACGCGACGAGCAAGTCGCGCGTCAGGTGACGCTCGCTGGCGCTAGCGACGCGAAGGGCATTGCACCGGGCGTAGTGATCAAGCTGACCAACGCGAAGATGCCGAGCGCCGAATACGGCTTCGTGGTGACGTCGTTCAAGATGAAGGGAAGCCGCACGAAGCCCGCTTTTGCGCGCTTCAAGGCGATGCCCGCGCATCTGACGTACCGGCCGGCGTTTGACTACGAGCGGGACTGGCGATTTCTGACGGGGCCTGTCGTCGGCGTGGTCACTACCCTGGACTCGGCCCCCTACGCATACGTCGACGAATACGGGCGTTATCCCGTTGTACCGAAGTTCCTGCAGGGCTCGGGGAACACCAGTAACAAGCTGTTGAACCTGCGCCTGCTGCGTCCGTCATCGTCCTACCAGGGCGGCTTCCATTCGCCGCTGCTTCCCGCCACCGAGGTTTTGCTCGACGGGGCCCACGGCGATATCGATCGTCTCCATATAGCTGGCGCCCTGCACGATTTTTCGCACCCTGATGTGGTACGAAGCACCGACGCGCTTTTTAGCTATGCAATCTGGCGCTCGCCGCTCCTCGGGGCCGAGATCGTTTTCAACGACCTGAAGGGCAAGGAAAGCGCGCGTATCGCGACGGTCTACAGCCAGTCTGCGATCAACCAGGGCTACCTGCTCAACAGCAAAAAGCTCCTTCGCGGGGAAGGGTACGAATTTACCTCGAAGTCGTGGGGCACGATGCGCGCGGCGAGGGGGCTGTTCTTCTCGGCGGACGCGGCGGCCGGACCGGATACGCCGCACCTTGAGATGCCTGCCGCCGTCGCGCAACTCAAGGCGGCGCTGCAGCGCGTAACGGACCTCGCGGCGGCGACGACGCAGGCGGGAGCTGATCCTGCCGACCGCGCGACGCAATCGGCGCTGCTCGACGGGCTGAACCAGCTTCGTGACGCGGGGTTGCTCGCGAGCGCCCCGGCAGGCATGGCCTTCGTGACGCCTCGCTCGGCCCAGCACTCGGCTGGCGAAAACATGATCGTTACGGCGGGCCAGCATCTGGACGTCAGCATCGTCAGGCGGCTACGGATGGCGGCAGGCGAACTGATTTCGCTATGCGCGCACAAGCTCGGTATCAACCTGACCGCCGCGAAGGGGAAGTTTACGGCGGTGGCGCTCAGCGACGGCATGGACCTGTTCGCGCAGAAGCAGCTCCGCATCGCGAGCGAGAGCGCGGACGTCCAGGTCGCAGCGAAGTCGAAAATCACGCTCAACAGCGGCGGGGCCTCGCTCGTGATCGAGAACGGCAACATGACCTTCCATTGCCCTGGCGCGTTCACCATCAAGGCAGGCTCGTTCACGTTCGTTGGACCCGACAACGTGCCGACCCAGCTGCCGTCCCTGCCGAAAAGCAGCCTGAAGATTTCCGAACCGTATTCGTCATCCCACTGAAGCCATGATCATCAGCCCTCCCTTTCTTCCGGCGTCGGGCCAGACGGCCAGCGACGCGTCGAAACCGGACCCCATGATGGATCTCATCGACCAATTCGAGATTGGCCATCACGGGGTCTGGCCGGTCACCTTCGACCGGCGTTCTCATTGCGCTATCCATCTGCATCCTGGCACGCAGGGCGCGGGCCACGCAGAGCCGGTGCGCGCGATCGCCGATGGGGAAGTTGTCGCCTACCGGGTCTGCAAGAACGGCATCTCGGACGGCGCGACCGATTCGAAGACCGGGCAGCCTTTGCTGAACTCGAATGCCGGCTTCGTTCTGCTGCGGCACACGACCGACACGGGCGAGGGACGCACGCTCGCGTATTACTCGCTCTACATGCACCTGCTGGACATGACCAGCCAGGAGGATATTGTTCCCCAACCCAACGATCCGCCGGAGACCGGCTCGGCGAACGCGCTACCCAAATGGCTGCTCGATACGGCAGGGGGCAAGGATGGGATGGTCCAGATGGGCGGCACGAAGAGGGTGTACCGCAGGGACATGCTCGGCTACGTCGGCCAGCATCAGGGCGTGGCGCATCTTCACTTCGAAATCTTCATGGAAGACGGCAATTTCACGGCCTGGTTCGACACGGTACAGATCGGGCTGAAAAAACCGGCTCAGCCAACCACGAGTGACTGTTGGGGGCACAGCTATTTCGTCATTTCCGGCCCGCAGGAGTTCTATCCGCAGCCTGCGGGCATGGATGAGACCTGGTTTCCGCGCGTGCCGGGCGGCTCACTTGGTGCAGGCGATACGCTCTATGTCGAGGCATGGTTCGACAAGGGGCAGCGTTTTACGCGCGCGTGGATCGATAGGGGTGGCAGTGGCATCGTGGCCTTGCTTACGCCCGACCCCGTTGCGGATCCGTACGACAACGCCCAAAAGCATTACGAATACGACCTGTATGAACGCGCGATGGCCCTCTATCCGGCATGTCCGAGCGATGGCTATGAGATGCTGCGGTTTGGACGCATTCTATCGGAACATTCAACGCTGACGCAGGCGGCTTGTGCAACCTGGATCGCAGTGCCATTCGACGAGAATGGCACGCTGGGCTATGTCAACATCGCGCCGGACGCCATCAAGAAGCTGTCCGACGCGGATTTCCCGTTCTTTACGGGTTGGCAAAAGGTGGATGATGACAACACGCCGTTCAACGACGCCGGGCGATGTGATTACGCGACGCTTTGCGGGTTGACGGGCATTCAGGATTCGCTGCCGTCGGCGCAACCGCTCGAAGTCGATCCGAACAACAACAATGACGTCAACCTGCAGCTTGCCAGCTACGTGCAGAACACGGATGGCGTGGACGAAAAGCTTCGGGGGATGGTGTTCAAGGCGCGTAGCGAGTGGGATCCGTCCAACAACGAGGAACGCTACAAGGACCTGAACGATCCGTATGGTTTCTTTGGCAAGCAGAAGGATACCAATCCCGACGGGTACAAAAACTTCACGGACTTCCTGAGCAAGTTCCAGTTTCTGGACAAGACGCCCCTTGCCGGGCAGCAACTCTGGTTCTTCCATCCGCTTGCGTTTATCCGGCATTTCAGGAAGTGTGCGTGGTTAAGTGCGAGCGAATTCAAACAACTGTTACCGACTGAAGTCCTGCGCGAAGCCGGAGCACACGGGCTCTATTACGAAGACGTGGCCTATTCGAGGCGTCGAGCAGATCTCGCTAAAACACATCGGATTCCGTTAAATTGTGCTTTGCGAAAATACACCATTTCTACACCTGAACGTATGGCGGCGTTCTTTGGAAATTCTTTGCAGGAAACCCAATGGTTTGAAAAATTGCATGAGAACAATCGTAGTGAGTGGTACTACCCATGGGATGGTCGAGGATTTCTTCAGCTTACGCATTCGTCAAATTACATCGGTTACTGGGATTTTCGGGGACGTAAGGGCCAGATATCACAAACAACACGTGACGCCTTGGCACATGCTCAGGCTCAAGCCAATCAACATCGGGCGCAGGCCCAAATGTATTTAGCTGACCCGGTCAGTGGCGTGACGCTCGTGATGATCGGGTGGCGCGAGCAAGTCAGTGCCGAGGGCCAGCCTGTAACGCTTGAAGACACCGTTGCTCCCGCCGATAGCGCAGGGTACTACTGGGCCAAGATGGGCATGGCTCGTTACGCTGATAAACCGATCGCATTGGAGCGGCGTGCAATAACTGCCAGGCGACCACCTGATCCCCATCATTCCCATCCGAACTCGCCAGTTGGAAAGGTCTATTACCACAGCATGAATTTTCGGGACGCATCAGCTGTTGTGAATCTCCCCAGTACGGTAGGACAACCCAATAGACCTTTTAACGGTTACATCGCCCGGTGCGTGGCTTACGCGCAGGCGCTAGCGGTGCTGGCCGAAGTCAAATTTCCAGATGCGTCTGGGGTTCCCTCACTGGGGTTTCCTGAGGGACGTATTCCTCGGAGAGATTGAACATGCGTGACAAATTGCGTGTAGTTTTGCTTGGGATCATTTTCGTAATCATCCCATTCGTCTCGTATGCTACGGATAGCGCCGTTGCAATTGCCGAGCCATCTAGGCTCGTGGTCGACATGGGGCAAAAATGTGTTATCAGCGTCAAGGACTATTTCAAAGGTCATCTAGCCAGCGGAATGCCATTGAATGCGTCTTACTGGACAGAAGAACCACCCGTTAAAGCGCCGATGTTGAAGTTTGGCATAAATTTCGTTTGCACCCGCTTGATGGATCAATCCAAAGAGGAGATCGCACGGCAGCATGGTGCTGTCTATGACGGAAATAGAAAAAATTGGGTCCCTTACTTCGATAGCGAAAGAAATGAAAAACTTTTGAGCGAATTCACCAAAGTGGGTAACCTGGATGCAGTCAACGGGAACGGATTTTATGTAATCCAAGACGATCGGGATGGCGATCCGGCGCAGCGTGAGCGCTACCTGTCATTTTGTATTTTTCACGGAGCCATCGCCTTGTGCGGAGGTGAACCCGTTATGTACCTTAGCGATCCAAAGAGTAATCTGCTCCCATACGCTCTTGATATTCTTCGCAGCGTCGAATTTATTGACTTTTCAGGGCGAAATTCCGCGCCAGCAAGTATCCCTGTTGACCAGTGACGCTTATCCGATGAAAAAATATGGCAACAGAGCCGCCGGTTGACACAAACGGTAATCCAGTGACGGATTGCGGAAACGGTAAAACATGGAGTGTCGGAAATAATGAAAAATAAAATTGCGATATACCAACCGCTCACGCCATTCAAGCGTCATTGGAGAAGCGGAAGCTATGAAAGGATATTCATTTTCGTGAAAAAACCGGCTCAGCCAACCACGAGTGACTATTGGGGGCACAGCTATTTCGTCATTTCCGGCCCGCAGGAGTTCTATCCGCAGCCTGCGGGCATGGATGAGACCTGGTTTCCGCGCGTGCCGGGCGGCTCACTTGGTGCAGGCGATACGCTCTATGTCGAGGCATGGTTCGACAAGGGGCAGCGTTTTACGCGCGCGTGGATCGATAGGGGTGGCAGTGGCATCGTGGCCTTGCTTACGCCCGACCCCGTTGCGGATCCGTACGACAACGCCCAAAAGCATTACGAATACGACCTGTATGAACGCGCGATGGCCCTCTATCCGGCATGTCCGAGCGATGGCTATGAGATGCTGCGGTTTGGACGCATTCTATCGGAACATTCAACGCTGACGCAGGCGGCTTGTGCAACCTGGATCGCAGTGCCATTCGACGAGAATGGCACGCTGGGCTATGTCAACATCGCGCCGGACGCCATCAAGAAGCTGTCCGACGCGGATTTCCCGTTCTTTACGGGTTGGCAAAAGGTGGATGATGACAACACGCCGTTCAACGACGCCGGGCGATGTGATTACGCGACGCTTTGCGGGTTGACGGGCATTCAGGATTCGCTGCCGTCGGCGCAACCGCTCGAAGTCGATCCGAACAACAACAATGACGTCAACCTGCAGCTTGCCAGCTACGTGCAGAACACGGATGGCGTGGACGAAAAGCTTCGGGGGATGGTGTTCAAGGCGCGTAGCGAGTGGGATCCGTCCAACAACGAGGAACGCTACAAGGACCTGAACGATCCGTATGGTTTCTTTGGCAAGCAGAAGGATACCAATCCCGACGGGTACAAAAACTTCACGGACTTCCTGAGCAAGTTCCAGTTTCTGGACAAGACGCCCCTTGCCGGGCAGCAACTCTGGTTCTTCCATCCGCTTGCGTTTATTCGCCACTTCAGAAAGTGTGGGTGGCTAAGTCGCCAGGAACTTCAGCACCTGCTTCCAAAAAATGTTGTACAAAAAGCCACGCCGTGGAAGTGGCAAACGGTACACCTTAGTTGAGCTGCTTCCATGTTGGCAGCAGATAATCCGAATGCCATTAAGAGGCGCTTGGAACTCAACAACGCGATCCGCAAATACGGGATTCAATCGCCCGCGCGTATGGCGTCTTTCTTTGGAAATGCAACAGAGGAGACGCAATGGTTCCAAAAATACCATGAGGGATCACCATTTTGGTACGCTCCATGGGATGGGCGAGGAATGCTTCAGCTCACACACGCCACAAATTATATTAAATATTGGAAATTCAAAGGGATTGCAGTAAGTGCAACGGTGGAGGACGTCCTGAAGCAGCATACCCAGATGGCTGACCAAAGCAGAACATTGCCCAATGGTCATAAGGGGATGTACGATTCGATGCATTACCTTAGAGATACATCTACGCATATTCCGGCCGACCTTATCGAAAAAAGAGAGGCGATGGCGAACCCATTTGAAGCAGCGGATAGCGCGGGCTGTTATTGGGCTTGGTCGGGTGCAGCATGTTGCGCAGACGAGTACTGGACTAATCAATCCAGTGAATACAGTCCGCTCTCAACGGACCACGGAATAAAATACTTCTACATAAACGGGGCGTTTGGTAAGGTCGCAGCCACAATAAACACTGGCAAGCCAAGTAGTAACTATAATTCGGTGTGGGACATACAGTCTCGGTTTTTGTCATTCGCTAACGCACAAATAATACTATTCGATGTAACTAGCTTCCCGCAGCCGGACGGGAGTACATCTATTTTCCCGGTTGGTTTCGGGCGCGTGGAGGAATCGTGAAGCATTACATAACAATCTTTGTGGCTGGTTGGCTCGCTGTTGCATGCTTTTCTGGTGAAGCATTAGCCGATGATGGCGTGAGGACGTTGGGGGTGGGCACAAGCACACTCACGGCAGATGGACCAACATCGGTGCAAGTAAAAATGGGCGACTGCAAGTTTTCGATGACTCTGAAAAAGGGCGAGCATATTAAATACAACGATCCAGATCTCATAATTTATCGCGCAGACGCTCCGCTGCCTGATCGGGAACTTCCATTCCTTCAGCAGGCGCAAATGTATTCTGGGTATGACTGGTGGTTTGAGAAACGCGGGACTGCACATGTGCCGTGGATTGGCTTTATGTGCGAAAACACTGCAGATTTTAAGTGGTCTCCCGATAATGCACAAACCGATATTTCTCAAGAGATGCAGGATATTATGAGCGCTAACTCATTGAGGTGTCCAGCAGATTTTGACGGGAAGAAATGGAGTCCGCTTCGGAAGAGTGGGGTGGTGAATTTTGGAAATATCGATGTGCCCGGCGCAAATGGGTTTGTTGTCGACATTGAATCGAAAGATGGGATTCAAGGATCGCGATTTTGTTTCGTCAAAGGCAAGAACGTTTTGATTGGTGTGTCTGGCGGGGGGGCGGATATTCAGAGCGAAGGTAACTCGAAGGATGGTTTTCTCCCTACTCTCTTGCGAAGTGTTCAATTTAAATGCGCTGCTATGCCGGCGCAGTAACAATAGTCGAAATCAATTATTTAACTAGTATATGCAATCTCCTATCCGTACAGGCGACAAACTCGAACACGGCGGCGAAGTCACAGGCGGCTCACCGTGGTTCGAGGTTATGGGTCGCCCGCTCGCCCGGAAGGGCGACGAAGCGATCTGCGAGCAGCATGGGCCAACCACCATTGACGAGGGCTGCGCAAAATTTCCCGATCGCGACGGCAAGGAGGTTGCCTTCCATCATTACCGCTGCGCGTGCGGCTGCCGTCTGCTCTCGTCGCTCATGAATTTCAACATCGAGTAATGCCGGTCGATCTTTCTCCCGCCGGACGCCCCAGCGGATATCCGTCCAGGATGCGTTTCTGGCCATGGGCGGTGACGTGGTTCATGTGTAACGTGCTCGGTTCGCTATTCGTGTTGTTTTCTTGGCCGAAGGGTGAGCCGGCGCGTGGCCTCGAGTTCTGGAACTGGATGGTCGGCGCACCGAACGGCGTGTTCCTGGTTCTGGTCGGTTTCGCCCGGGCAGGTTACGAGGTCCTGTGGTATCGCGCGTACTGGCACAACCATCATCGCGACCGCTGGCTCAAGGAGAGGATCCGGTTCGCGCAGCGTCCGCTGCACGTAGTTGGCACCGGGTATTGCCTACCGCTGGCGGGTAAGTCCCTTACCGAAGCTCTTGCAGGCAAGCGCTCGCTCCTCAAGATGCAGAGTGCCCGACATGGCTCGGGCAAGGTCTCGTGCAATCGTTTCGAGGCCTGTGACCCGTTGCTGGCCGGGCTGCCGGTGGCGGGAGAAGAGGAAAGCGAGGGCGACGACGCCGTGCTGCTGGAGGTCGCCCCCGCTGTTCAGATGATCCGTGTTGCGCTCGAACCTTTAGTCGGCAATATCCAGGCGTTGACGCGATACGAAAAACCGTACTGGCCGCAGGTACGCGTGCTGGCGGGGCCGGAGACTGCGACCCTGCGCCTGACGCAGGTTCGGGAAGCGTTGCGGCTGGCGGCGCTGTCGCCACTTGATGTTCAGGCCGTCCCCGCGACCGATGGTCTGCTGGTAGCCGACGGCTGGCTCGACGCCCACGATCACCGTCCGCTGCTTGCGGTCGCCGCAGCATGGTACGACGATGCCATCGACGAAGGCTGTGGCGAAGGTTGTGCCGCCGTGCTGCTCGATCCCGGTTACTTCAGGCTCCCGCCGGAAGTCTGCCACAAGGCTGCGCTGCACCGTCCAGTCCAGGCAATCGATGGTGAGGCCGGGTACGGTTTTGCGAATGCCGCTATCTGGGGCAAGGCTAAGGCCGCAGAGGTAACGCGCGCGTGGATCACGCGCCCGGTAGAGCACAGCGACCGCGCCCTCGCTGCCGCTGGTTTTCAGGCCGCGTCGAAGGACGCCGCACAGTACCGGCTCGATCGTATTGTCGGCAACGTGGGTACCGCAAACGGCTTGCTGGCGATTGCGGCCGCCATCGAGGCTGGCGCTGCAGACGGCCCGCAACTGGTTGTCGACGGCTTGCAGTCAGCCATCCTCCACGTCATACCAGCAGAACAACCCAACGCCTCCACACATGACGACTCAAAATAACCTCAAGAACATGGAGCCCGAAGCCGTGGCCAGCAATCCGACTCTGAGCCGCGCGGCGATCTGGGGCATGCCCCTCGCAGCGCTCGTCCTCGCCATTGCCGCACTCCTGTTGGTCTGGTTCGGGAATGACCGTCTTGGTATCGCCGATGGCGCACCTCGCGCGCGGCTACTGGTCGGCATCCCGATCGTGCTGGTTTTCGTCGTGATCGCGCATCTGTTCGCGGTATCGACGGGTGCATGTGGCTGGGCCGCCAGACTGTTCCGCTCGGAAACCGGAGACCGCACGAAGGCAGCAAAGCCGCTCAAGCGCGACGCCCGGCTACAACGCATGGCCGAGGAACTACGCGTCGCTCATGGCTGGTTCTGGCGCTACCGTCTGCGCTGGCTGATGGTCGACGGCAGCGACGAGCGGGTCGATCAGGTTGCGCCCGGGCTCAAGCAGGCGGGCGTCATGCACGTCGGCGAAACCGTCCTCGTTCACGCCGCGCCGGACGGTATCGAGAAAGAAAAGTGGCTCGG
>NZ_JBFRCG010000040.1:0-45657 GCF_040965595.1 Paraburkholderia sp. EG287B | reverse complement strand
TCGCGCTGGGCAATGCCCTTTGTCGCGCGCTCTTCGAGATCGCGGATATAGCCCCTGACGGCCTTGGGTACGTGCTTGAGATCGGGTGGATTCATGCGCCCCAGGATAGCGGAGCACGGCGCGCCGCAGGTTTACGTCAAACTGTAAAAAGCGCGCCGCCGTTGTTTACGTGCAACGTGTCTTTTGGGCAGACTAGCTCGCGTGCAGGTAGCGACGTACGGGATGGCGACGAACGGCGTCGATGTCGATACCGTCGAGCAGCCAGTGGAGCTGCTCCGTCGTCATCTCGATGACTTCCTGAGGCCGCTTCGGCCAGACGAAACGGTCTTCCTCGAGCCGACGCAGCAGCAGCCAGAAGCCGGTGCGCTCATACAGCAGGAGTTTGACGCGATCGCATTTGCGATTGCGGAACGCATACACGGCGCGGGCGAGCGGGTCCAGCTGCATCGACTCCGTGACCAAGGCCGCGAGCGTGTTGATGCCGCAACGGAAGTCGACAGGCTCGCGACAGAGGTAGACCTTCAGATCGGGATCGAAGCGCAGCATCACCTCGCCCTCAGCGCATCGATCATCGCCGTGAGTAGTGCCGTATCCTGCTGGTCACATTCGAGTTCAAGGCTGACGCCGTTGGGCAACTGCGCCACCAGGCGCGAAGGCAGTGGTGCACGTTGCGAGGGTCGCATCGGCTCGTGCCGCGTCGCAGCCGGCTGGGCGTCAGACAGGGATGCCCTGGCTGACAGGTGCCCAGGCCCGGCATCGACCACTTCCAGAACAGGAACGAATGCCGGCGTACGGGCTGGTGCCGGCGGCCGTCCAGGTCGGCGGCGTGTCTTTGTCCGATCGATGGAGATCCACTTGCGAAGCTGGTTGGCGTTTACGCCGGCCTTGAGCGCAAGCCCGGCCACTGAGGCGCCGGGCTCCTGGCACGCCGCGATCAGCTTGCGCTTGCTATCGCGGTCGTACCGGTTCTTGCCGTCGGCCGATTTGCCGATTACCCGCAGGGGCAGGAAGTCAAAGTCAGTTTGTGGGTCAGTCATGATCTGCGTCCGCAGTGTGTAAGTTGCGGACGCAATCTTGATCCCTGTTACCCGCAGGTTCCAGATGAGCCGAAATTACCGCTTACGATTCACCAGCGACGAGTTCACCCTCCATCGCGGTATTGCAGCCGCCAGTGACGGAACCGCTTTATTTCCGCGCCAGGAGCACCCTGGACACAGTTGGGGATCGGCGCCGGTATTTAACGCCACGCAAGCTCAACAGGATCAAGCCGTGGCGAGCGGCAGTCACGACCTGCTGCCCATGATCTCGCTCGAAGCGGCCATTGCAGGGCGCGACCGCATTGACCTGCTGCACATCGACATTCAGGGTGGAGAAGCTGACTTGATCGAAGCGTGCCTGCCGATGCTCAATGAGAAGCTGGCCTATTTGCTAATCGGCACTCACTCGAAACACATCGAGGGGAGGCTGTACGACATTCTCTCGCCCACCGACTGGGTCATCGAGATGGAGCGGCCCGCCTTCTATCAGGTCAACAACCGGAAGCCAGAGTTGGCCGTGGACGGCGTGCAGGCATGGCGCAATCCTCGTTTTATCCCGATGTAGCTTTTTTGCCGCAATCGCTGGCCCCTAGTTCTGGGGGCTAGCCGCTTCCCTTTTCTACCTGGTTACCGGTCTCCACGGCGTAGCTCAACCCCGACATGGCGCGGTTTGTCCACGATGCGCGACGCCGGTTCGTGCGCCGAACATTCATGTGTAGACTGCTGCTACGATACCGGACTGAAACGACTGAACCGAATCCCGCTACTCTGAATGAGCACTCTAGCCACTATAAAACGCGCGGCCTTGATGGTCATGTCCGGTCAGCAATTCCTGATGACGGAAACGGCACCCCGAAACACCAGAAAGGTATTGTGGTATTACGATTGGGGCACGATCGGTGATTCGATCATGGATTTGTCGCAACGTTTCCTGATTCATGCGGACATCGAGATTGACCTGTGCATGCCCTACGGGCCGATAGAGTTGTTCACCGGCGATAGTCGGTTCAGACGTGTATTTAAGGCGTTGTCGGACGCCGACGACCGATACGACTTTGCTATCGTCCAAAACATTACGACCAAAACACTAGGGCAAAAAGTCCGCTTTTTCCCGCGGACAAGATTCTGCTCGATTATGGGCCATAGGCGGAACGAAGACTTTTCGCGCATGCAGTTGAGCTACGAACGTCTCGCTCAGATTTTCGACGTAACGAACGGCACGGGACCGATCGAGCCGTCCCTTGAGGTCGTGCACGACGAGACGGCCGACGCTGATGGTTTCCAGATCCTAGTTGCGGTAGGCGGGAACGACAGACGGCGCCGGATCGACGACTGGTCAAAACTGTTGCGGGCAGTCGATGCGTTCTGGCCGAAATCGTACGTCAAACCTCGCTACGTGCTGCTAGGAAATGGCGAACCTGCTCGCGAGGCGGTAAGGCAGATTGAAGCGCATCTGCCCCCACAACGCCTCGTTACTGTCACGGACATGCCCGATCTTCGGGCTGCTGCCGGGGTCATCGACCGCTGTTCGTTCTTTCTCGGCGCTGATGGTGGGCTGATGCATATCGCGGCAGCGCTCGGGAAGCCTGGTGTCGCCATTTTCAGTGAGATTCGCCCCGAATGGCGCTTGCATACCCGCTCTAAGATGAGACCGATTTTCACCGACGGCAGTATCAATGAAATCCCGGACGCAAAGATCGCAGGCGAAGTCGTGGGATATTGCGAAGAGCAGATTACCCAAAATCAAATGGAAGCGCAGACCTGAGCTTTTGCCCTAGATAAGGTTCGCATGAACCTCCGAGCGTTCCGCAATCGCTGCGAGGACGGCCAGCATGGTCGCGTAGAAAGACACGGTGCTCTTCAGGTCGAACGTCTCGACGGTCAGCCCAAAAACGAAAAACATCAGAACGAAGGACAGCCCCATGAGCGCTGTGCGCCGCGTTGTCCTCGATGCGGACTTGAGCTTCGCCGCGAAAAATATCGCGGGCACGATGTAGATCGACAGCAGCGCGAGGCCGCCCACAATGCCGTAGTTGGCCATGTAGGCGAGCAACTGGTTATGCACTTCGCCTTCGCCGAATGCGGCCGCCTTCGGGGTGAGCGCGCCTTGCTTGGCCATCGAGGTCATCTTGTCGCGGAACCCGTCGCCACCGAGGCCCAGCACCGGATGTTCAGCGATCAGCGTCGAGGCTGCCTCATATAGCTGCAGGCGGATGCCAACCGAGGTGTCGCGGTGGCCCTGCGTGTACTGCGCGAGGTCGGATGACACATCGCCGACGCGCTGGCGTACCGTCCCCGACAGCCCGTACACCATCCCGAGCAGCAGCGCGACAGTCACCGGCATCAGCACCTTCCAGTGAAGCGGCTTGCCGCGGCCGAGTTCCCACACGATCAGTACGGCAACGAGAGGGATCGCAGCCCAGCCACCACGCGAGCCCGACAGCAGCGAAGCGGCAAGGCCGGCAAACAGGCCCGCGAACTTGAGCGCGCGCATGAACGTTGAGTCCTTGCGCCACCAGTTCAGTGCAATCGCCGACAGCACGCCGAGCGCGACCGCGAGATCGCCGAAATGGATCGGATTCAGGAATGCGCTGCCGATGCGTCCGTCGCCCCAATCGCGCGGCAGGATGACGGCAATCACGAGCGAGGAGAGCGCGCCCAGCGTAAAGGAGAGATCCGCCCAGGCGAAGATCCGCAGCGGCGCGCGCCGCAGGGCAAGAAAGATCGGGACTGCAAGCAGGAACCGCGAGGGCGAATCCCAGGTGCGGAGCAATGGATGGTCGTGCGAGAGCGTGCTGAGCGCCACGGCGGCAACAGGGGCGCACAGTGCAATGCACAACGCCAGCCCGAGGCGGTCGGGACGCGCGTAGCCATACGGCCCGCCGGCCGGCCGCCAGCACAGCGCCGCCAGCGCAATGACACCCGCGCCGATCGATACGGCGCTCGAGGCGCCCTGCACGAGCATCGCGATAGAGGGAAAGCCGAGCAGGAAAGCCGCGGTCAGCCAGTCGCCAGGTTCGGTGCGTCGGGAGTCAATCGTCACTGCTGTCTGCATCGCTACACTGCTCTTGTCGGTAAGGGCGGGACTGACTACATCTCCCGCATTACGTCCCCAAATCGCACCCTCTCGGTTACGAAGTCTGACGGGAAACCCGCCATTGTACGCACACATTCCACCCGCTCGCGTTTTCCCCGAAAAATGCGCACATCAGGACCGTCAACGCCCTCAAAATAAGGGCGCGAATAGCCGTCGAGCTTGACATAAGCCTGTCTGCGCTCCAGGATCGCACCGCCGGGCAGCAAGCTGCACAAGAATAAATATTATGCGGATGCAGGCAGACTTAAGCGCCCAAATGCGATCGCCCGTCGCGGGCACAGTGAACAATCAGATTTTTGCAAGGCACTTCGATTCGCCGATCGGGCAAAGGGCGCCTATGAGGAACCTGCGCGCCGCAATTTGAATCTCGGACTAATCGATGTTTCAAAACCGCTCGCGAAGAACCTGCGCATGGCATCATTCGCATACTTGAGGGAAGGAACATCGTGAAATCAGCAATCATTACTGGCATTACCGGCCAGGACGGCGCCTATCTGGCGGAGCAGCTTCTCGAGAAAGGCTATATCGTCTACGGCACGTACCGCCGGACGAGTTCCGTCAACTTTTGGCGTCTCGAAGAGCTTGGTGTCGCCCATCATCAAAATCTGCGCCTCGTCGAGCACGATCTGCTGGATGCGGGCAGCTGTATTCGCCTGATGGAGCGTGCGCAGCCCAACGAGGTGTATAACCTCGCTGCGCAAAGCTTCGTTGGCGTGTCGTTCGAGCAGCCGGCGCTCACGGCACAGGTAACCGGAGTCGGCGCACTGAATCTGCTCGAGGCGCTGCGCATCATCAATCCGAAGGCGCGTTTCTATCAAGCCAGCACGTCGGAGATGTTCGGCAAAGTGCAGGCTATTCCTCAGACGGAATCGACGCCGTTCTACCCGCGCAGCCCGTACGGCGTTGCCAAGCTCTACGCGCACTGGATCACGGTGAACTACCGTGAAAGCTACGACATGTTTGCGTCGAGCGGCATTCTTTTCAATCACGAATCGCCGCTGCGCGGGCGCGAGTTTGTGACGCGCAAGATCACCGATTCGCTCGCGAAAATCAGCCTCGGCCAGCTCGACGTGCTTGAGCTAGGCAACCTCGACGCACAGCGCGACTGGGGCTACGCGAAGGAATACGTGGAAGGGATGTGGCGCATGTTGCAGGCCGATCAGCCCGATACTTATGTGCTCGCAACCAACCGCACGGTGAGCGTGCGCGATTTCGTCAACGCGGCGGCGAAGTGCCTTGGCATCGAGATCGAATGGCAAGGCACCGCGGAAAACGAAATTGGACGCGATGGCAAGAGCGGCAAGACGATCGTGCGCGTGAATCCCGCGTTCTATCGTCCGGCCGAAGTCGACCTGCTCATCGGCGATGCACAAAAGGCGCACGACGAGCTTGGCTGGGCGCCGAAAACGTCACTTGAAACACTGTGCCAGATGATGGTCGAAGCGGATATCGCGCGTAACAAGAAGGGGACGTCGTTCTGATGGCTTCAGTGCTGATTACAGGAGCCGAAGGCTTCACGGGGCGTTATGTTGCTCAGGCATTGCGCTCGCGCGGCCATCAGATTTCGAGTCTCGTGCGACGCTGTGATGAGCCCAAACCTGACGTGTACGCGTGCGATCTTCAGGATCGCGCGGGGCTTGCAGAGGTGGTGGCGCGTGCGCGACCCGACTGGGTCGTGCATCTGGCCGCCATCTCGTTCGTCGGGCACGGCAATCCGGGGGAAATTTACGCGACCAACGTCGTAGGATCGCGCAATCTGCTCGAGGCGCTCGCCGCGGCTGAAAAGAAACCTTCGGCGGTGCTGCTTGCAAGCAGCGCGAACATTTATGGCGCGGGCCCGCTGGGTCTGCCGATCCCGGAGACGGCGCCGTATCATCCTGCGAACGACTACGCCGTGAGCAAGGTCGCGCTCGAATACATGGCGCAACTTTGGACGGACCGGTTGCCGATCATCACGGTGCGCCCGTTCAATTGCATCGGCGTGGGCCAATCGCTGAGCTTTCTCGTTGCGAAGATGGCGGATCACTTCCGTCGGCGTGCGCCGGTCATCGAGCTGGGCAATCGCGATGTGGCTCGCGACTTCTCCGATGTGCGCTGGGTGGCCGACGTGTATTGCAGGCTGCTCGAAAAGGCGCCGGTCGGCGAAGTGTTCAACGTGTGTTCGGGCCATGCGGTCACGCTCACGCACGTGCTGCAGACAATGTCCACGATCACCGGTCACGATATCGAAGCGCGGACCAATCCCGACTTTGTGCGTGAGCACGAGGTGAAATCGCAGTGTGGCGACAACCACAAGCTGTTGAGCGCCATCGGGCAGCTCGATGCGCCGACACTCTACGACACCTTGAACTGGATGTTGACCGATAGCGACGCCGCGTGAAGGTGGCGGGCAGCGTACATTCTGCCTGCTGTCGACACGTCGCGCCGATGTACCGCGCTCGCGTCATTCTTGGCAGCCGCGCCTGCCCGATAAACCAGCGCGGCTGCATTCAGTCTTACTCAAACCCCCGCGGATTCTTCTCCTGCCAGCGCCAGTGGTCCACGCACATGCGCTCGATCCCGAACTCCGCTTTCCAGCCGATGACGTATTCCGCCGCGACCGGGTTCGCATAGCACTCGGCGATGTCGCCAGGCCGGCGCGCCACAATCTCATAGGGCACGGGGCGCCCTGAGGCCTGTTCGAACGCCTTCACGACTTCCAGCACGCTGTAGCCGCGCCCGGTGCCGAGATTCACGACCAGGCCTTCCCCACGCGAGGCAAGCGCATCGAGCGCCTTCAGGTGGCCCTTCGCGAGATCGACCACGTGAATGTAGTCGCGCACACCCGTGCCGTCCGGGGTCGGGTAGTCGCCGCCGAACACGCGCAGCTTTTCGAGCTTGCCGACCGCCACTTGCGCGACATAAGGCATGAGGTTGTTCGGGATGCCCGCCGGGTCCTCGCCGATTAGCCCGCTTTCGTGCGCGCCAACCGGGTTGAAATAGCGCAGCACGGCAATGCGCCACTCCGGGTCAGAGATCTCGACGTCGCGCAGGATCTGCTCAGCGATGAGCTTCGACTGGCCGTAGGGATTCGTTGCCGAGAGCGGAAACGTTTCGTCGATCGGAGAGCGTTCGGGCATGCCGTACACCGTGGCCGAAGAGCTGAACACGAACTGCTTCACGCCGTGCTGGCGCATCACGTCGAGCACCACGAGCAGGCCGTCGACGTTGTTGCGGTAATACTCGATGGGCTTCGCGACCGATTCGCCCACGGCCTTGAGCGCCGCGAAATGGATCACGCCAGTGATGCGATGCGCTTCGAAAACGCCCGAAACGGCCGCTGCGTCGCGCACGTCGGCTTCGTAGAACGCCACGGGCTTACCGGTGATCTGCTCGACGCGCTTGAGCGATTCGCTGCTGCTATTCACGAGATTGTCGATGGCGACCACCTCATAGCCGCCATTGAGCAGCTCGACGCAGGTATGCGATCCGATATAGCCCGCGCCGCCGGTGACGAGGATGGTGCCCTTTGAGTTCGTCGCAGTCATGCTGTGTTCGTTCCCGTGAAATCCAGACTCGATCAAAAAGTCGACCCGGTGATTTCCCGGATCAGTTCCCGGTAGCGTTGTACCACAACGCGCTCATCGAATTCTTTCTCGATTTTTTTTCGGCCGCGCCCGGCCATGGCGGCGCGCGCCGGCCCGTCGAGGTCCAGCATCCGCGCGAGGCTGGCGGATAGCGAGGCGGCGTCACGCGCTTCGCACAGCAGGCCGTTCACGCCGTCGGCAACCACTTCGCGGCAGCCGGGCACGTTGGTGGCCACGATCGGGCGGCCCATCGCGCTCGCTTCCATCAGCGTGCGCGGCACGCCCTCGCGGTACGAGGGCAGCACGACGCAATCCGCATCGGCGATAAAAGGGCGCACATCGGCCGTTTCGCCCAGATATTCGATCACGCCTTCGCGTTCCCAGGCGGCGACTTCTTCGCGCGAGATCGCGCTCGGGTTGTCCACACCCACCGGGCCGAGCAGCTGGAAGCGTGCGTGCGGATAGCGCGCGCGCAGCGTGCGTGCGGCATCGACGTACTCGCCCACGCCCTTGTCCCAGAGCAGCCGGCCAATCAGAACGAACGCAAACTCTGCGCGCACGGGCAGCGGCGTGAACGGGAAATCGTCGAGATCGACGCCCTCGCCGTGCAGCAGCCTCGCGCGTTCGGGATGCGCGAGAAGATTGCCATCCTTGAAGGCGGCTTCGTCGTCGCGATTGAGGAACCAGACCTCGCGAGGGAAGCGGAACGCGAAACGATACAAACGCTTGGCGACCTGCGCGGCGCGGCTCTTCTGGATGAATACGTAACCGAGGCCCGTTGTGACCGCCACCGAAGGCGTGCGCGCGAGCCAGGCGGCAATCGATCCGTAGATGTTCGGCTTGATCGTGTAGTGGAACACGACGCACGGCTTCAGCGCGCGATAGTGGCGATAGAGCGCGAGGAGCGTGCGCAGGTCGTCGAGCGGATTCGTGCCCTTCGAGGCGACCGGCAGTTCGATACAGTGGCAGCCCATTTGTTTGAGTGGCTCGAACGTGCGGTCGCGCGGCGCGATCACGGTGACTTGCGCACCCGCTTCTGTGAGTGCACGCAACAAGCCGCGCCGATAGGTATAGATCGCCCAGGCCGTGTTGCAGACGAGGGCGACGTGCAGTGGATGCCGATGCGCGGCGGACTGGGGCGCGCTGGCGGCGGATTGGGCGGGCGAGGAGTTCACGAAAGCGGGGGCGTCGTTGGCAGGCGATGGCGGCAGCGGCCGGGGCGCACATTTTAGCCGACCGGCGCCGCTACCCGCCCGACCGAAGCGGCGCGCACAGGGCGCGCGCTGCAAGCTAGTATGAAGATTCGCTGCGCCTCGCGCGCCATTGGGCTACACTGCGCGCGCCGCGCATGTTTCCAGCCCCGCCTTGCCCTTAGCCATGCTTCGTTCCCTTGCCGCCCTCCTGATCTTCCAATGTCTCGGCGAGAGCGTGTCCTACGTGTTCTCGCTGCCCGTGCCCGGGCCCGTGATCGGCATGCTGCTCCTGTTCGCCTTCGCGTTGATGCGGCCTGCTGCCGCCGAGGCCATCGAGCCGACCGCGCTCGAATTGCTGCGACATCTCTCGCTGCTCTTCATTCCGGCGGGCGTGGGCATCATGGTGTCCGCGCAGGCCGTGCGCGGCGAGGCGCTCGCCGTGATCGCGAGCCTCGTCGTGAGCACGACGCTCGGCATCGCGGTGACGGCGCTCGTCACGCGCGCACTGTTGCGTCGCCAGCGTCGCAACACGACGGCCGGGGAGGGCACAGCGTGAACAGCCATCTGCCCATCACGAAGCTCGACGCGATCTGGGTCTACCTCGCCGCCACGCCGCTGCTCGGCTTGACGGTGACGCTCGTCGCCTATCTCATCGCCATCAATATCTACGCGCGGGCCAAGCACAATCCGCTCGCGAACCCGGTGTTGATTGCCGTGGCGCTCGTCGTCGCGGCGCTCAAGATCACGGATACGCCGTATCGCACGTATTTCGAGGGCGCCCAGTTCGTGCACTTCCTGCTCGGCCCCGCCACGGTCGCGCTCGCACTGCCGCTCTATCGTCAGTGGGACAAGCTCAAGCGCGGCGCGCTGCCATTGCTCGGCGGGCTCGTTGCGGGCTCGCTTACGGCGATCGTTTCTGCGGTCGGCGTCGCGAAGCTCTTCGGCGCTTCGCATCAGACCATTGCGTCGCTTGCGCCAAAATCTGTCACTACACCGATTGCCATGGCCGTTGCCGACAAGGTCGGCGGCATCCCGTCGCTTACTGCCGTGCTCGTGATATCGACGGGCGTGTTCGGCGCGGTGACCGCTCGCTGGATTCTTAACGTGATTCGCGTGCGTGAGACCGAGGTGCGCGGCTTCGCAATCGGCGTGGCCTCGCACGGCATCGGCACCGCGCGTGCGTTTCAGGTGAGCGAGGAGATGGGCGCATTTTCAGGGCTTGGCATGGGTCTGAACGGTGTCTTTACCGCGTTCGTCGTGCCGGTGCTCTTGCCCGTGCTGCTGCGCTGGATCTAGGCTGAGTCGCGCGCGAACAGCGCACGCTTCATCTTGTGCAAGGTGCGATAGGGCGTCACGAAGTGCAGCAAGCTCTTCGCCACGCCCGCCCAGTCGCGCCAATTCAGCACATTCAGATAACGCAATTGCAGGCGCAACGTCGATACGATCTGCCGCCGGCGCTTCGTCGCGCTTATGCCGCCTTCATTCAGTTCGTAGTACAAACCAAGCTCCGGCAGATTCGCGCACTCGTAGCGCTCCATCAGTCGCAGGAACAGGTCGAGGTCCTCGGCGGCCGGATACTGTACGCGATAGTTGCCCACAGCGAGCACGGCATCAATACGCAGCATCACCGAAGGATGCACGAGCGGCGAGCGCAAGAGGCGCGAGCGGCGCAGCGCACGCGCATCGCTGCTCGGACGCAGCATGAAAAGCGGCTCGCCCGCGCGATTGACCACCTGGGTCCACGTGCCGAGCGCTGCGAGCGCGGGCTCCGCTTCCATGCGCGCGCGCTGCTTCGCCAGGCGCTGGGGCGCTGCGAGATCGCCCGCGTCGATACGCGCCGCGTAGCGAAACCCTCGCGCCGCGAGCGCTTCGATACCCGCCTGCAACGCGCGCTCGATGCCGCCGTTCTGCGACATGCGCAAGACTTCCACGCACATGCCTGGCACCTCGGGCGCGACGATGGGCGGCGTGCTGCCGTCGTCGACGACGAGCGCATAGATGTTTGCGTCCTCCTCGAACGAAGCGAGCGTGCGCGCGACGTCGTTCTGGCCGTTATATGCGGGCATGAGCACGGCGACGTCGGCGAGCGCGCCTACGCGTGCGTCGTTTGCCGGGAGCGCGGCGGAATTCATCATGAAACTAGCTTGAAGCGGATGTAGTAGAGGTTCACGCAGGCCGCCGCGAGATAGCCCGCCGCGAGACCGCATAGCGCGCCGTACGAGCCAAGGCGCGGGATCGCCACGAGATTCACGGCGAACGCCACGGCGAGCGCGAGCAGCCATTTGGCGAGCAGCACGAATTTCGCCTGATATTTGAGCACGACGAGGTTGCCGATGGCCTCGAGCCCCGCCGGCACCGAAAGCCAAACAGCCCAGCGGAAGATGCCGATCGCGCCTTCATAGTCCGGCCCGAACACGCGGCTAATGATGAAACCCGCGAGCGCATCGAGCACGAGCGCGCCGGCCACCATCAGCACGGCCGTCATCGCGAAGAGGCGCACGAGGTTGCGGCGCAGCTGCGCGGTCTGCTGCACGCGGTAAACGAAGGCGGGCGCGATGGTCTGCGAGAGCATGAGCGCGAGCGTGATCCAGTTCTCGTTGAGCTGCTGCGCGGCGGAGTAGCGGCCAAGATCGGCGAACGAGATCGTGCGCTCGAGCATCAGGCGGTCGAGCTTCAGGAACAGGTACATGCAGATGAGCCCGAGCCAGAACACCGTGCCTGCGCTTGCGAAATGCTTGAAAAGCGAGCGGTCCACGTGCCAGCCAAGCTTGCCGCCGTGGCGGCGCCGGAAGTAGAGCACGAGCGCCGCGCCAATCGCCGCCGATTCCAGCGCCCAGAGCCAGCCGAAGGTCGCGGGCGCGAACGCCGCGCGCGCAAGCAGGTAGACGAGCAGCGCCTTGATCACGGCCGTCGTCATGCTCGCGAGCAATTGCGGCTTGCTGTACGTCATGCTCTGCAGCCAGGCGTTGATTACGCCCACGAACGGCTCGCGAAACAGCATCGTCACCGCGAGCCCGGCGAGCATCGCACCGACCATCGGATCGGTCACACCAAGCGCAATACCGGCCCACGTGACGAGCAGCGCCGCCGCCGACACGCCGATGCGCAGCGCAAACGCGCTCCCGAGCACGGTGCCGAGCTGCTCCGGCGGCCGGTTGACGATGGTGGGCACGAGAATCTCGGCGCCGCACACCCAGGTCACGGGCGCGAGCACGAGCAAAAGCGTGTTGGCGTATTGCCACTTGCCGAAGACGTCAGGGCCGAAATAGCGTGCGAGCACGCCGCTGATGACGATGGCCACCGCGATCTGCGTGACGCGCTCGAGGCCGAGCCACACGATGTTTGCAAACGCGCGGGCGACGTCGGGGTTGCCAAAGCGCTTGAGGCTCAGCATCGCGCCTCGCCTTGGCAGGAGGCGCCAAAGATGGGGCAGGCACGCGGCATGCGCAGTCTCGCCGCCATTTTTGGCGAATATTTTGGCAATAAAAGGAAACGGCGAAGCATTAAAATGGGTGCATACCACTGCCGAAAAACGGCAATTATAGTTTGTAACGGAACCCACTTTTCGTAACGCCAGAGGCTTACAGTCGCCTGTCTGTGTTACGAATAGACCCGAATCCCCATCTGGACGTGAGCCTCAACATGATTTCGAAATCGATTTTCAAGGCATATGACATTCGCGGCGTGATCGGCAAGACGCTCGACACCGACACTGCGCGCGCCATTGGCCGCGCGTTCGGCAGCGAAGTGCGTGCGCAGGGCGGCGACGCCGTGGTGATCGCGCGCGACGGCCGGCTCTCGGGTCCCGACCTCTCGCGTGCGCTGGCCGACGGCCTGTGCGAGGCCGGCGTGGACGTGGTCGACGTCGGCATGGTGCCCACGCCCGTGGGCTACTTCGCCGCGAGCGTGCCGCTCAAGCTGGTGGGCGGCGAGCGCAACGTGGATTCGTGCATCGTCGTGACGGGCAGCCACAATCCGCCCGACTACAACGGCTTCAAGATGGTCCTGCGCGGCAAGGCCATCTACGGCGACCAGATCCTCGCGCTGTACGACCGCATCGTTGCAGACCGTTTCGACGCGGGCGAGGGCAGCTACACGAAGTACGACATCGCCGACGCCTATGTCGATCGCATCTTGAGCGACGTGAAGCTCGCGCGCCCGCTGAAGATCGTCGTCGACACCGGCAACGGCGTGGCCGGCGACCTGGCGCCGCGTCTGTTCAAGGCGATGGGCTGCGAACTGGTCGAGCTCTTCACGGAAGTGGACGGCAATTTCCCGAACCACCATCCGGACCCGGCGCACCCCGAGAACCTGCAGGACGTGATCCGGGCGCTGAAGGAAACGGATGCGGAAATCGGCTTCGCGTTCGACGGCGACGGCGACCGTCTGGGCGTCGTGACCAAGGACGGCGAGATCATCTACCCCGATCGCCAGCTCATGCTGTTTGCCGAGGAAGTGCTCTCGCGCAATCCGGGCAAGCAGATCATCTACGACGTCAAGTGCACGCGCAATCTCGCGAAGTGGGTGAAGGAGAAGGGCGGCGAGCCGCTCATGTGGAAGACGGGTCACTCGCTCGTGAAGGCGAAGCTGCGCGAAACCGGCGCGCCGCTCGCCGGTGAAATGAGCGGCCACGTGTTCTTCAAGGACCGCTGGTACGGCTTCGACGACGGCCTGTACACGGGCGCGCGCCTGCTCGAAATCCTCTCGCGCGTGGCCGATCCGAGCAAGCTGCTCAACGACCTGCCGAACTCGCACGCCACGCCTGAACTGCAACTCAAGCTGGAAGAAGGCGAAAACTTTGAGCTGATCGCGAAGCTGCAGAAGAACGCGAAGTTCACGGGCGCCGACGAGGTCATCACCATCGACGGCCTGCGCGTGGAATATCCGGACGGTTTCGGTCTCGCGCGCTCGTCGAACACCACGCCCGTGGTCGTGATGCGCTTCGAGGCCGACAACGATGCCGCGCTCGCGCGCATTCAGGCCGACTTCAAGCGCGTGATTCTCGCTGAAAAGCCGGACGCGAAGCTGCCGTTCTGACGAAGACGCCGCGGCGGACCGCCGCAACGTAGACAGCGAGCCCGCACACGACCGATTTAACGGCTGTGTGCGGGCTCGCGAACGTTTACGGACTCGATGTGACTGTCGCGCGGCAAGCTGTTCGCCCATACTTCGGGATACAAGCTGTCGCGAGGCACGACCGGCACGAGATGCGCCGCCAGACTTAAAGGGCGGGGCGTCGCGGTCATCCGGCCCAAGCGTCGCGCATGTCGAGGAGGGCCGGGGGATGTTGCGTGTCATCGGGTTCAGAACCAGGTTCGGAGTCGCTGAAGTCATTGCGACCGGCGATCGTGTCTCGATTGCCTGGGCCAATCAGGCGCCATGATCGTGCGCGACGATTCCATCCATCGCGATTCCCGGCCATTGCACGCGGCGCCCGCCTGGCTCGACGGGCAGCGTATCCGTATTTACGCGTCCTTCGTGCTGCTGGTGAATATTGGCTATTTTTCGCTGCGGATCTGGTTTGGCTGCATCGACCGGATACCCAACGTCAGCCCGCCAGGTTGGGATTTCGCCGTATTCTGGAGCGCCTCCTGGCTCGCGCTGCATGGGCCGGCAGCCAGCGTGTTCGACACTGCCCTCATCGAGCGGATCGCGTTACCGCTGCAGAACATGCTGCCGACGCCATTCGTCACGCCGTGGACCTATCCGCCCACGTTTTTGCTGGTCATGCTCCCGGCCGCGTTGCTGCCTTTCTCCGTCTCGTGTCTCGCCTATGTATCGGCAGGCATGGCCTTCGCATACCACGTGTGCGCGCGCATCCTGCCAACGGTGCGGAACCCGTCATGGTGGCTGTCGGTTGTCGCTTTTCCTGCCGTCTGGGTCGCGGCCGGCGCCGGGCAGAACTCATTTTTGACTTTTGGGCTCTTGGGGCTGGGACTCATCTCGCTCACCAGGCGCCCATGGCTCGCAGGCATTTGCTTCGGATTGCTGGCCATTAAACCGCAGCTGGGCCTCGTGATTCCCATTGCGTTGCTGTTCGGCAGGCATTGGCGCGCCTTCGTGTCGGCGGCGCTGACTGTCGGCGCGTTTTCCGCGCTCGCCGGGCTGGTGCTCGGATTCGACACGTTCTCCCGCTTTGCGCAGGCGTTGCCCGCCTTTAGCCAGTTCGTCGTCGAGTATTCAGACCGGTGGCCGCGCGGCATATCGACGGCGTTTGGCGCCGCGCGCCATTTCGGCGTGGCCGTGCCGACCGCGTATGGCTTGCACGCGGTCGTGGCGGTGCTGGCCGTTAGCGCCGTCGCCTGGCTTTGGGCCGTGCGCGCGCGATTCGAGTTGCGGGCGTCGGTGCTCATGCTCGCCACGCTGCTGGTGCCGACCTATGTGATGCCCTACGACCTGCTTCTGCTCGGCTTGCCGATTCTGTGGCTCGTGCGCGATGGTGCCCGCAACGGCTGGCTTCGCGGCGATGGGGTCGCGGTAGTGGGCGCATGGCTCTCGCCGCTCGTCTTCTATACCCCTGGGGATTGGGCGGCCGGCGTTTATGTAACTGTCATCGTATTCGCGCTGTTGATGGTCGTCGTGCGGCGCTACCTCGCGCAACAGGCTGTGCGCGCTGGCAAGCGGCAGTTGGCAGATATCAATGCAGGGACCGGGTTAGCTGCAAAATAATGCCATTCAGAGCTGGTACACGGCCAGGTGGCGTCAGAGGCGCATCGCGTGAGTTCACGCTGGCGTTGAATTACGGGGGACAACATGCGTAACGATCAATCGAGCACAGGTGCCGCGCACACGCCCAGTGATTCGGGTGGGCTTCTCGCCATGTTGGTGTTGCTGTATTTCCTTCCTTCGATCATCGCGTTCCACGGTATGCACCGTAAGCGACGCGCCATCACGAGGCTTAACATGCTGCTCGGATGGACCGTGCTCGGCTGGTTTGCCGTTTTCCTGTGGGCGCTGACTGCCGTTCAGAAGGCGGGGTCTGCAATGAGCGATCGCGCGCCTGCAAATGCGAGGATCGACAAGGAAGTGCGGACGGTTTTTCGCTGAGTGAGCCATCGGAGGTCGCACGCCGCAGCTTCCGGCCGGCGACCTCTGCGGCCCAGCGCATCTATTTCGCACGGTCGCGTGAGGCGCGTATCAGTATCAGAATGAGCCACGCAGGGAGGAGGAATGCCGCCCATGAGTGCGTGGCTGTCGTATTGCAGATCAGGAGAAACGACAGCAGGGGCGTGAACCACGCCAGCGTCACGAAGGTATAGTCCATAGCGGAAAGAGACGTTGATGAGTGGCGTGTGTTAGCGTGGGCGCAAATGCACACGATAGGTAGAAGCAGCCAGGCGAGATCGTAGTACACGAGATAGGGCTGAATCATGAGCGTGGTGACGATGGCGGCCGCCGCGAGCAGTTCCCGGTTCATCCGGCGCGCCCAGGCCATCGAAGTGGCCAGCACCGCCGCAAGGGCGATTGCGACGTGTATCGAGTACGCCGCGCCCGCGCCTACGCCGGCCGCACGCAAGAACGCGAAGACAGTGGGCATGGCACGCCAGAGCCCACCTTCGTTGTGCGACAGCGCGACATCCTGAAACCACGCCGCGGACTGAAAGAACCTGATCCACAGCGACCAGCCAAACGGCACCGTGCTTACTGTGCAAAGCAAGCCGGCAGTCAATATCGTTGCGGCACACGCGCGATAGTGGCGGCCGCACAGAAAGAACAGTGGGAACAGGATGCCCAATTGAGGCTTGATCACGAGCATGCCTGCACACACGCCGGCCCACACAGGCGCAGTCTCCAGCATTAAGAGGGCACCTGCCGCCAATGCCAGCGTGAGCAAAGAATTCTGCCCGTGAACCATCGTCACCCATATCCCCGGAAATGCCGCGACAGTTATCCAGGGCAAAGCATTTTGCTTCATCGCTGGCATGCAGGCAAAGAGGCAGAGCGCAATGCCGATACCCACAAAGAGTGCATACGAAGCCGCATAGGGCAGCAACGCAAGCGGGTACACGAGCAAGTGAAACGTGGGTGGGTAAATCCACGGAGCGAACATGTTTGCCAAAGGCGTGCCCGCCTGCAGCGACGCCTCGCAGGCCAGTAGCCGCTGGTTGTCGAACGCCGCCGCGGCCCCGTGGCGCAGTGAAACCTCAGAGGCGCACCAGAAGACCCGAAAATCCGAACCGGGGAGCGGGACCCCTTCTTTATGGAGGCCCCAATAGCACACCGCCCAGATTCCGATTAGCGCCGCCTGCAAGATGAACAATGCCGCGCTGTACAACCTGATTCGTTCACGGCACAGCCACGGCTGTTGTTTTGCCGTAGCTGTATTGTGGCTGGCCTGGGTCGCAACGCGTATCGCGAGGCCCTGCGCATTTACCGCGACCCTTGATCGGCGCATCTTCATCGGCCGGCTGCTCGCACCTTCGACGCGCCACGCCAGCTAACCAGTTCCAGTGGCGCGCTATGAGTACGTGCCTCTGCGCGTTCGACCGGCAGGACGCTGATGCTGGCACGCGCCTCGTAGCGCCGGCGCACGAGGTAGACGGGCCGCTCTTTTGACTCGTCGTAAATACGCCCGACGTATTCGCCAATGACACCGATGCCAACCAGCTGTATGCCGCTCATGAAGAGCACCACGGAAACGAGAGAAGCGTAGCCCGGAACAGGATTGCCGAACAGCAACGTACGCCCGACCATGAACGTACCGTAGCAAAACGCGAGCGCGGCGATCGCGCCACCGATATACATCCAGATACGCAACGGCACGGTGCTGAAACTCGTAATGCCTTCGAGAGCAAAATTCCACAGGCGCCAGCCAGAGAACTTGGTTTTGCCTGCGCTGCGTGGTGTGCGTTCATAGTCGATCGTGACCGTATTGAATCCGACCCACGCGAACAGCCCCTTCATGAACCGATGCCGCTCCGGAAGACTGCGCAGCGCATTGACCACCTGACGATCCATGAGTCTGAAGTCGCCCACGTTTTCGGGGATCTTCAATTCCGATAGTGCGTTGTGGATGCGATAGAACAACGCTGCGGTTGTGCGCTTCAGAAAGGAATCGCAGGCGCGGCTGGCACGCCGTGCGAGTACGACTTCCGCGCCTTGCTGCCAACGCCGGATCATTTCGGGGATCAACGAGGGCGGATCCTGCAGGTCCGCATCGATGACGACGATAGCGTCGCCGGACGCTTCGTGCAGACCCGCCGTGAGTGCAGCCTCCTTGCCGAAGTTGCGCGTGAGATCGATGACCTTGACGCGCCGGTCGCGTTGGCTCACGAGGACCAGCTCTTCAAGAGTGCCATCGCGACTGCCGTCGTTGACGCAGACGATCTCGAAGCGCACGGATTCAATGGACTCCATCGTCGCGATGATCTGTTCGAAGAACGCTGCGACGCCGTCCTGCTCGTTGTAGAACGGAGCGACGATGGAGATGAGCGGGGTCTCGAGCGCGAGTCCGGCGCGACGCACTTGTTCGTCGATAGGCATGTTCATGATGTTTTCTCCCTCTTACGACGAGGCTGCGGTGTTGGAGATTGCCTGCGCGCTTCGCTCGCGCGCGATTTGCGCGATCAGCATCCAGAGCGTGGCAATCGAGATGAGCGGGGTGAACGGGACGTGCAGATGAGAAACGAGCGTCAGGCCGGCAATGGGGGCAAGCCAGAGTACGGCCAGCCATTCGCGCTGTCCGCGCTGAAAGCCGTGGTCTCGCGCGTGATGGACCACCCATGCGATCACAATTCCATACCAGGTCAGGTCATAGTCATAGAGGTATGGGCTCACGAGCATGCTGGCACATACGAGCACGGCGGCGCGCAGCCCGAAAGCGCTGGGCCGGCCCCACGCGTAGCAGACGGCGGCGGCGGCGCACAGGGCGGATGCGGCCTGTGCGCCGCTGGCGAGCGCGGTTGGCGCATGGAGCAGCTTGAGCGCCGCGAACGGCGTGGGCACGCGAAACAGGAGGGCCCGTCCCGTTTCGACGAAGCTGTTGGCGAGCCCCATGTTATGAACGAACGCGACAAGCGTTTCGCTGCCGAAAGCCAGTACCGAGAACCCCAGTGAAAGCGCCACGCCCACGCTCATTGCGCCCAGTGCGCGCCACGAGTGTGAAGCCAGTAGCGCAAGCGGAATGAGCACGCACAGCTGTGGCTTCATCGCGACGAGTGCAAAGCAGAGCCCCGCGAGAAGCGGGCGGCGGCGCAACAAGATCAGTCCGAGCCCAACCAGTGACGCCGTGAGCAGCCCATTCTGGCCGGACGTCAGCACGAGCGCGGAACCCGGGAAGGCGATTGCGAGCAGTGTGGTGCGCGGGTGAGGCGCGATCGTCTTGATCACTTTGACGAACAGGGCGAGCGCGCCGAACAGGAAGATGGGTGCAGAGAGCGTGAACGGCAGCAGTGCCAGCGGATAAACGAAGAGCAGGAACGTCGGCGGATAGAGCCACGGAAGGACGCCGACGGGCCGCCCCGCGGCATATTCCTCGACGGGCTTCAGGATGTCGAAGTTGTACGCATCCACCGCGTGTCCTTGCAGGGCGAGATGCGAGGCACTCCAGAACGGCAGGCAGTCCACGGCAAGCACGCTCAGTTGCGGGTCCTTCAGCCACACCAGGTGATACACGTAGGCCAGCGCCACGCCAAGATAGTAGGCGAGCGCTGCGAGCGGGTAGACCCACAGGCGCGCGCCGCTCAACCAGTGCGAGCTGGACTGTTGGGTTCCCATGGGCAGAGCGGGCGTGGCCCTGGAGGTGCTCATGGAATCGCTGAAGGTGGTCTGGTTCATGGCGTGGTCTCTCGCCTACTGGGTGGAATCGATGCGTGTGCGACGGAGCACTGCGAGCAGCATGAGCAACAGGATCGCGGGTCCGGTTTGTGGCAGCCTGAGAATCTGGTTGACGAACTCGAACACTGGCAGGAGCCAGACGAGGAGCAGCACGGGCTGCTCGCCGCGCAGCCACCCACGGCGCAATCCGGTCGCGAGCAGCCCTGCGCATGACAAGCCGACCCACGTTAGTTCGTAGTGCCAGACATAGGGTGTGACGATGAGCGTGGCTGTTCCGAGCGCGGCTGCACGCAGGGCAGGGTCACGCGTCGTGCGCCAGATCTTCCATGCGCCGCAAGCAGCGATGACGGCAATCGCTGCCTGCATCAGTCCCGCTGCGACGAGCGAGGCGCCAATGAGCCGCAGCGAAGCGAACACGGACGGTGAGGCGAGCCAGAAGCGGACGTCGTGCTCGAGGATGAGTTCGCGCGCCATGCCAACATTCCCTGCGAACAACCGAAGCGAAGGGGAGCCGCAGAGCGCGATGCTTGTGATGAAAAAAAGTACGGCCGTCAAAGCGGCCCATCCAAACACTCTCCATGCGCGTGCCGCGATCAGAACGAGCGGGAACAGGATGCCGAGTTGCGGCTTGATCATCAGCAATCCGATGCAGATCCCGGCGATCACGGGTCGCCGGTCGATCGATGCGATAGCAAACGCGGCGAGCGCCGCGGTAATCAGCGCGTTCTGCCCGAAGATCGCACACACCATCACACACGGCATGGCGAGCACGACGTAGCGAGCGGCCGCGCTGCCAAGCGGGCCTTGTGCGAGTCCGGAAACGCGAACGGTTGCACAGACGAACGCGAAGGCGCTCGCGCCCAGGAAGGCGACATAGGCGAGCGGAAGCGGCAACAGCGCGAGTGGTGTGACGAACAGGAGGAACGTGGGCGGATACAGCCAGGGGATGAACGCGCTCTTGGGTAAGCCACCCGTCACCGCGGCCACGATGCGGGAGAACGCCGAGTATTCGAAGACGGTGGAGGCCTGGCCGTGCAGGACCGCGTGGCTGGCGGACCAGAATACGAGCAGGTCGGAGCCCGGGCGCCAGCCGCCTGCATCGGCAAAGCCGTGAGTCACCCAGGCCCAGAGCGCCACGAAGCCGACACCGATGACGAGCATGACGGTGCTGTAGGCAATGAGTCTCTCGCGCGAAAGCCAGGAGCACGCCGCCAACTGCAAGCGTGAGCCATCCCGCTCAAGTGGTCGCATTTTTTTGTAGTCCCCGTTGAATATTTTCAGTGGGCGGTACACCCGCCTCGTTTTCCCCCGAACACGCAAGCAGTGCGCTGCATGGCAGGCAGTGCCTGCGTGTTGTCTGGATTATTGGAAGACGAGTGAATCGGGAGCAATGCGGACTGCATTGTCAATGTTCGCGCGCGAACACTCGCCCGCAAAGTCTCCTTGAATGAATAAAGCGCTGAAGAAAAAGGCGCGTTGCGTAGTGCGTCGACGGGGTGGATGTTGTCGGGTAACTGCTGATTCTGGCGTGAAGGGTACCGCAGGAGTTTTGTATAAGCGCGTGCTTAATGCTCGTTTTCCTAACTAAAAAAGTAGTGGACTTATCAACGTAATGTCACGTAGGGATAACTTATAGACGAACGATCGTATTGAAGCTAAAAGAGAAGTGTTCCATAAATACCGGGGTAAACGCGAGATTCGAAGGTGAACCGAATGTGGGTGCAAGAGTTTTAACAACCTCGAAGTGGTGGATAAAACATGCTTATGGCTCGCGACGTGTCGTCGAATTAAGCGAGGTGGGCCACATGCAGCGTGTCAATTTTTCCGATTTGGTGTGTGGAGGAACAGGAAATTGTTGCGCGTGTGGCGAAGCGCACAAAGTCATCGGTTTGACACGCGTAGAACTGCGCCTGTGGCTGCATTGCCGAACCCGGTGACGTAGCCCAACCCACCCTCTAAACCACATGGAAACGGAATCGGGGGTTAACCATGTACACATCGATTGGAGATCAAAAATGCAAAAGATCATCGCTCAGGCAAAGACCTTCGCTCGTGACGAAAACGGCATCACGGCTCTCGAGTACGGGATGCTCGCCGGTCTGATCACGGTGCTGATCATCGCCAGCATCGCATCGATCGGCACGACGCTGAAGAACGTGTTCTCCGACGTTGCCAACACGATTTGACCGGTGCGCGGGCGAGCGGGTTTGCAGCGCAAGCTTCACTCGCCCCATATCGCTGGAAGGACCGGGATTAAACAGTTTCATAACTCGTTGGAGACCAAAATGCAAAAGCTCATCGCTCAGGCAAAGACCTTCGCTCGTGACGAAAACGGCATCACGGCACTCGAATACGGGATGCTCGCCGGTCTGATCACGGTGCTGATCATCGCCAGCATCGCATCGATCGGCACGACGCTGAAAAACGTGTTCTCCGACGTCGCCAACACGATCTGACTGATGCGCGGGCGAGTGGAGTGGGCACGCAACGCAAACTGCACTCGCCCTGCATCCCACACCTAACAGGGGATCAAAAATGCAAAAGATCATCGCTCAGGCAAAGCAGTTCGCACGCGACGAAAACGGCATTACGGCACTCGAGTACGGGATGCTCGCGGCCTTGATCACGGTGCTGATCATGGCCAGCATCGCATCGATCGGCACCACGCTTCAAAACGTCTTCTCCGACATCGTCAATACGCTCTAACCCGCGCGCTGGCGAGTGAGGCTGCTCATGACAAAGCAGGTGTAACCCGGGAGCGCACAAATGGAATTCACGATGCTGTCTGTTTCGTTGCCGCCGCAGCCGGTTCCGCTGTGTGTGGTCGCGTTGGCGATCCTTGCGGCCAGCACCGACATCGTTAGCCGCCGGATTCCGAACCTGCTGATCGTGGTTGGTGTTGTCTCGGCGCTCGCGGTGCAGATCGCGCTGCGCGGCGCCGTTCCTGGCTGCACGCTCTGGCTGGGTGGCGCGGCGACCGGGTTCGCGCTGCTGCTGCCGTTTTATTTGCTACGCGGCATGGCGGCTGGCGACGTCAAGTTGCTGATGATGCTGGGTGCCTGGCTCGGAGCAGCGGCGACCGTCGATATCGCAGTCAACACGTTCATCATCGGCGGGGTGTGGTCGTTAGGGGTTGCCCTGGTGCGCGGACGACTGGTCCGCCTGATGGGAAACGTCGCAGCGTTGCTTGCGGGAGCGAGCCGCGCCGCGCGCGTGGCAGGTGTATCGCCAGGTACGGTGCAGGAATCGGTTGGATCGATTCCGTATGGTGTCGCGATCGCCGGGGGAACGGTTGCCGTGCTGTTCACGATGGTGAGCTGAAGCACTGACCGGTGCCCACGCGACAAGGGTCGAATTTTCGACTCGCCGATTACTAATGTTATGGAATGCTTACGGGGGATGTCATGAAAAACAGCCGCGCTTTCGTCATGCTCGCGATTGCTCTGCTGGCGGGTCTCGCCGCAGTCGTGTTCGCTTCCAGGTGGTTGCTTCAAACGTCGTCAGGCGCCACGGTACCCGTTGCCGTCGCATCGGACGACATCAATCTCGGCCAGCCGATCAATGAAACGATGATCAGAACGGTCAGCTGGCCAAAGGACAGCCTCCCGCCAGGGACATTCGCAATACCGAAGGATCTCGACGGGCGGGTGGTGCGCGCAAGCCTCACGCGGGGTGAGCCGGTGCTCGAGTCGAAGCTGGCGCCCGTGGGCACCAAAGGCGGGCTATCCGCTGTGATCGGCGACGGACATCGCGCGATCACGGTCCGCGTGAACGACGTCGTAGGCGTCGCGGGCTTCGCGTTGCCGGGCAACTACGTCGACGTGATCGTCAACACGCAGGAGCCGGAGAAGAAGGCCGATACCCAGCAGCAGAGCATCTCGAAGATCGTGCTCGAAAAAATTCTGGTGCTGGCCGTCGCGCAGCAGGTCAATCGCGACGACACCGCGCCCAAGGTCGTGAACGCGGTGACCCTGGAGGTGACGCCCGAGCAGGCGGAGAAGCTCGATCTGGCGCGCAGCGTGGGCACGCTCTCGCTCGTTCTGCGCAATCAGGTGGACGACAACAAGCTCATGACCGATGGCGCGACCAAGCAGACTTTGCTCGGTGGACCGTTGCCGCCACCCGTGCCGCTGCCGGAACCGGCGCACCCGGTGCGTGTGAAGTACGCGGAGCGTGCGTCGGCCAAGCGCAACTGTATCGGTGTGCTGTCGGGTGTGACCGGCAGTCAGGAGTGTTTCTGAAAGCAGGCAGAACGGCTACCTGAACCCGGCGATGACCTTCCGGGAAGAGGGCGAGTGAGCGGTAAAGCCGCCATTAAAACGCAGGTAAGTACGGGGTATAACGATATGGATACCAAAGTAAATGTGGGGTCCACGGGGGCCCGCAACGGCGTTCGTCCGTGGCGCGTCGCAACGCTTGCCTGGGTTTGTGCCGGGTTGATGACTTCGACACCGGGCTGGGCACAGCAGTCAAACGGGCACGCAGGGCAGGAGAAGCCGGCCGCAAGCGCTGCGGTTCCCATGGGCAAAGGTCCCATGCAGATGACCATCAGCATGGGGCCGGCGCAAGGCAGCAGCGCGCCGCCCAAAGCGGTGGCGGGACCGCTGCGCGGACCGAACTGCGTGGGCCCCATTCGCAACGAGAGCAATGTGGTCGTGCCGCTTGGCAAGTCGACGCTCGTGCCGATCGACGAACCGGTGCGCAATCGTACGCTCGGCAATCCGGAGGTCGCGCAGGCGACCATGGTTTCGCCGCAAACGCTCTACATCGTCGGCCAGGCGGTCGGGACGACCAACATGATCGTCCAGGGCAAGAGCGGCGCCTGCCAGGTGATCGATGTGATCGTCAGTGCCGACTGCGGCGGCCTGCAGGCCGCGCTTGCGCAACTCATGCCGCAGGAGCGCGACATCCGCGTCTCGACGGCGGCCGACAACATCGTGCTCGCCGGTCATGTGTCGAGCGCGCAGGCTGCCCAGCAGGCCGTGGAAATTGCCCAGGTGTTCGGCGTGAGCGGTCAGGGCAACAACGGCGCGCACACGGGCGGTGTGATCAACATGCTGAGCGTCGACTCGCCTCAGCAGGTCATGCTCGAAGTGAAGGTCGCCGAAGTCGACAAGACGCTGATCGACCAGCTCGGCTCGGCCGTCAATATCCAGGGCGGCTTCGGGTCCTGGACGGGGGCCCTGGTGAGCAATCTGCTGGCGGGCGTCTCGAGCGCATTCGGTTTCTCGAAGGCGAACAACAACCCGCTCAAGTTCGCCATCGACGCGCAGAAGACCGACAACCTCGTGAAGATCCTGGCCGAGCCTAACCTCGTCACGATCAGCGGTCAGGAAGCCACCTTCCTCGCCGGCGGCAAGATCTTCATCCCCGTGCCACAAAGCGGCGGCGGCACCTCCGCCACGGCGATCACGCTGCAGGAAGAAGAATTCGGCGTGGGGCTCAAGTTCACACCGACGGTGCTCAACGGCGGGCGCATCAACCTGAAGGTGGCGCCGGAAGTCTCGGAGCTGTCGCCCACGGGCGTCACACTGAGCGCATCGAACGTGAGCGGCGTCAGCATCCTGCCGCTCATCACGACGCGGCGTGCTTCGACGACGGTGCAAATGCACGACGGCGAGTCGTTCGCGATCGGCGGGCTCATCAGCAACAACATTACCGGCTCGCTCAAGGCAGTGCCAGGCCTTGGTGAGGTCCCGGTGCTGGGCGCGTTGCTCAGGAGCACCTCGTTCCAGCAGGACCGCTCGGAGCTGATCTTCATCGTCACGCCGCACCTCGTGAAGCCGGTGGCGGACGTCGCGCAACTGCAGATGCCTACGGACAGCTTCTCGCAGGTCCACGAAGCCGACGTGTACGCAACGGGCAACATGGAAGGCCGCGCCCATCGCAATCAGGGACGTTTTGCACCGCCCGCGCCCGCTGGCACCCAGGCCGTACCGGCGGAACCCGCACCTGGCGCTACGCCGGCCGCGCCCGCCGCACCGCAGACGCCCGCTGCGCTGCCTGCACCGCAGGTCTCTTCCCGACGCGAAGAGTCGCCGGCGCCGACCGTACCGGCGCCCGCTGAAGCGCTCGCGCAGTCCGTGCCCACGCAGCAGGTGAGCGCGCAGGCCCTCATGCCTCCACCGGGCGAGGACAGCGCAGCGCGCGCGCTGCGAATCGAGCGCGAGGCGGCACGCATCGCCTCGAACGAAACCACCGCTCATTGACCAGGCGATCAGGAGGCCAAAATGAAACTCGAAAACTTTGCATTCGTTCGCCGGCTCCTGCTGATCGCGCCGCTCGGCGCAGCGCTCGGTGGTTGCATGACCAGCTCGCCGATCTGGGAGGCGCACTTCGGGGAAGCCGTGCGCCACTCGATGCAGGCACAAATCATCGACCCGGATGCGGGCCAACACGCATCGCAGCCGGGTGTGGACGGCAAGTCGGCGGCTTCGGCGATGGATAACTACGACAAGTCGTTCCAGCATCCGGTGACATCCGCGAACCCATACACGATTGGCGTAAGCGGTGGCGCTGGTAGCCAGTGAGCGTCGCTACGCACACACGCGCAACTGGCCGGGGAAGGGAACAACAGCGGGGACATACGATCATGATCGACATACTCATTACCTCGACGGACGCAGAGCGGCTTGCGCAGATCATGCGCACGATCGCAGGATGCGGCCCGTACCGCACGACGCGTAGCGTAGGCACACCGTTCGATCTCGTCGAGCGCGGCGACACGCTCGACGCGTTCGACGTCCTGATCGTCGACGCACGGGGTTTGCAGGAGGCGCAGTTGCCTTCCGTGAGCGAGCTGTGCCGTCGTTGCGAACGGCTCACGTGCATTCTGCTGATTCCGGAGGCGTCGCCTGAGGAACTCATCGCGGCAATGCGCGCGGGCTTTCGCGACGTGGTCACGGGGCCGCCGGACGGCCGCATGATTGGCGAAGCATTGCAGCGTGCAATCGGCCAGCGTGCGCATGGCAGCACGCGCACGTCGCGCATCGTCTCGTTCATGTCGTGCAAGGGCGGCGTGGGCACGAGCTTCATTGCGGCGAACGTGGCGCATATCGTCTCGCAGACGCAGAACCGTCGTGTGCTGCTGATCGACCTGAACCAGCTCTACGCGGACGCGGCGTTCCTCGTGACAGCGGAGACGCCGCCCTCGACGCTGCCGCAACTGTGCGCCGAAGTGGACCGCATGGACGTGGCGCTCTTCGAAGCGAGTGTGATGCATGCCGCCGGGAACTTCGACATCCTGGCGGGCGCGGGCGACCCGATCAAGGCGAGCGAGATGCGTCAGGACAGGCTCGAATGGGTGCTCGGCGTCGCCGCGCCCCGTTACGACTGCGTGATCCTCGATCTCGGCCAGACGATCAATCCGCTTTCCATGCTCGCGCTCGATCGCAGTGACGAGATCCACATCGTCCTGCAGGCGAGCATGCCGCATCTTCAGGCGGGACGCCGTTTGCAGGAGATCCTGCACTCGCTCGGCTACGGGCCGGAGCGCATGCGCCTGCTGCTGAACCGGCAGACGCGTCACGGCGAGCGCGTGCGCGAGGCCGCCGACACCGTGCTCGGCATGAAGCCATTCCTCGTCATTCCCGACGACGCGCGCGCCGTGGCCGAGGCCGTCAATCAGGGCGTGCCGATTGCCACGGCCGCGCCCGGCAGCCCGGTGACGCGCAGCCTGCGCACGCTCGCGTCGAGCGTCGCGCTCCCGAATGCGAACGGCGCGACTGCGCGGGGCAAGGGCGAATCCCTGTTCGCGCGCATGCTCGGCCGCCAGGCGCCGGCCAAACTCGGATTGATGTAAAGGAGAAAAGTCATGTCTCTTCGCGAGCAGATCTTTGCGCAACGCCTCGAGCCGACAATCGTCGAGCGCACCGATACGGGCGGCGCGGCCGCCGCAGCCTCCGCGCCGCCGTCCCGGGTGAAGACCGAGGCGTACCAGAAGCTGAAGTACGACACGCATCATGCCGTGCTCGAACGGGTGGAACTCGAGCGTCTCTCACGCATGCCCCAGGAGCAGATCCGCAGCGAGATAAACGCGCTCGTGGGCCGCATACTCGAAGAGCAGAAGGCGCTGGCGAACGACCTCGAGCGCAAGCAGCTGGCCATCGATGTGTACGACGAGATGTTCGGCTTTGGACCGCTCGAACCGTTGCTGCGCGACCCCACTGTCTCGGACATACTCGTGAACACGTGGTGCCAGACTTACGTGGAGCGCCGCGGCAAGCTCGAACTCACCGATGTCAACTTCTACGACGACGCCCATCTCATGAAGGTGATCGAGAAGATCGTCTCGCGGGTGGGGCGGCGCATCGACGAGTCGAGCCCGATGGTCGACGCGCGCCTGCCTGATGGCTCGCGCGTGAACGCCATCATTCCGCCTTCGGCCGTGGACGGCCCGCTCGTATCGATCCGGCGTTTTGCGGTCAAGCCGCTGCTGGTCTCCGATCTGATCGAGCTGCAAACGCTCACGCCGCCCATGGCCCAGGTGCTCGAAGGCCTCGCGCGTGCCAAGGTCAATATTCTTGTTTCGGGCGGCACCGGCAGCGGCAAAACGACCATGCTCAACGTGCTGTCGGGCTTCATTCCGAACGATGAGCGCATCGTGACGATCGAGGACGCCGCCGAACTTCAACTGCGCCAGGATCACGTGCTGCGCCTCGAGACGCGTCCGCCGAACATCGAAGGCAAAGGCGAGATCGCCCAGCGCGCGCTCGTGCGCAACGCGCTGCGTATGCGTCCCGACCGCATCATCCTCGGCGAAGTGCGTGGCGCGGAAGCGCTGGACATGCTCAACGCGATGAACACCGGCCACGAAGGCTCGCTCGCGACGATCCACGCCAACACGCCGCGCGATGCGCTCACGCGCCTCGAGAACATGATCAGCATGGGCGGCCTGGCCTTGCCGCCGCGCACGATGCGCCATCAGATCTCCTCCGCGATCTCGGTCGTCGTGCAGGCCGCACGCCTGACCGATGGCCGTCGCAAGATCGTGAGCATTTCGGAGCTCACCGGCATGGAGGGCGACATCATCAACATGCAGGAGATCTTCACGTTCAAGCGCACGGGCATGGATTCGAACGGCAACGTGCGTGGCCACTTCTGTGCGACGGGTGTGCGGCCGAAATTCTGCGAGCGGTTCGCGGCGTTTGGCGTGAACCTGCCCGAGCAGATTTTCGACCCGGGCCGCCGTTACGACACGGTCTGATATTCACGACGTTCATCCGGGGGAGCGTGTCATGAGTACAACCTTCATTCTGGCGATCCTGCTGCTGTTCGTAGCGGTCGTGCTTGCCAGCCAGGGCGCGTGGGAATGGTGGAACAGCCGGCATGGCGCCGTCGCGCGCCGCCTCGAATCGCGCATCGAGGCCGTGGCGACGGGGGGCGTGGGGCGCAAGGAGGCGATGTCCATCCTCAAGGCGCGCAAGCTAGATGGCTCTACGTTTGGCCAGCGCATGCTGCTGCTCATGCCGGGCATCCGCTCTTTCGAGGCCTGGGTGCAACAGTCGGGCATCAGCTGGACGGCATCCCGCGTTCTCGCAATGTGCGCGCTCATGCCGGTTCTCGTGATCGCAGCGGGGATGTTCATCCGCGTGCCGCTCGTGATGCTGGCGTCTGGTGCGGCGATGTCGACGCTGCTGCCATTGATGTACGTGCGCTTTCGGCGCACGAAGCGGATGCGCCGCTTCCAGAAGCAGTTGCCCGATGCCTGCGACATGCTGGCGCGCGCGTTGCGCTCGGGCCATGCGTTCTCGGGCGCGATCGACCTGGTCGGCACCGAGTTCGCCGACCCGATGGGCGCCGAGTTCCGCACCACGTTCGACGAGATCAACTATGGCGTGTCGCTCAACGAGGCGTTGACGGCGCTCGCGCAGCGCGTGCCGGTGGGGGACCTGCGTTACCTCGTCATCGCTGTGCTGATCCAGCGTGAGACGGGCGGCAACCTGGCCGAACTGCTGGACGGCATTGCGAGCCTCGTGCGCGAGCGCTTCAAGCTGTTCGACAAGGTCCGCGTGCTTTCCGCGGAAGGGGTCCTCTCGGCGCGGGTGCTGGGGCTGCTGCCGGTGGTCACGGGCGGGGCCATCTCCTTCGTGAATCCCGACTTTCTCGAAGTGCTGTGGCAGGACCCGGCGGGCGTGCTGATGCTTCAAGCCGGCACTGTGATGCTGCTGGCCGGCATGGTTTGGGGGCGGCGCATCGTGCGGATTCGCGTATGACGGTGCCACGTCCCGGGCCACTATCAAAACTCAAGGGGGGAGCCATGTTAGCGCTCGATTCGACGCGGTTGCTGTTGCTGGTTTGTCTGTTTGCCTGCGTGTTCGGCCTGTCTTTGGCCGCCATGTATGTCCTTGCACCCAAGGCCATGCGCCGGCGCATTGAACAGGTGGGCGGCGGTCGCGGCGCGCCTGTTCCTGGTATGCAGCCGGACGCCTCCAGCGAGGCCTGGTACGAAAAGCTCGTGCAGATTTCCGAGCCGCTTTCCCGGCTCTCGACGCCGAAGGAAGGCTGGGAGGTCTCGGCGCTGCGCGTGCGCCTGATGAATGCGGGCTGGCGCTCGCCGGGTGCCGTCGCGATCTTCTTCGGCACTCGCACCGTGCTGGCACTGCTGCTGCCCACGCTTGCAGCCATGTGGATGATTAGCGGCGGCGGGGCGGCAAGTTCGGTCACCCGCTTCGCAGTCGTTCTCGTGTCGCTTGTGGTGTTTGGCTATTACCTGCCGGGCCTCGTGCTCGCGCGCTTCGTCGCGCAGCGCAAGCGGGCGATCTTCGAGGACTTCCCCGACGCCATCGATCTGCTGACGGTCTGCGTCGAGGCGGGCCTCGGTCTCGACGCCGCGTTGATGCGCGTGGCGCAGGAGATCCGGTTGCGCAGTGCGGTGGTGGCCGACGAGCTGGATCTCACGCTCCTCGAAATGCGCTCGGGTTACACGAAGGAAAAGGCATTGCGCAACCTCGCCATGCGCACGGGTGTGGAAGACGTCGACTCCTTCAGCACGATGCTCATCCAGGCAGAACGATTCGGAACGAGCATCGGCGATTCGTTGCGCGTGCTCTCCGATACGCTGCGCACGCGCCGGCGCATGCTCGCAGAGGAAAAGGCCGCGAAGATCGCGCTCAAGCTGCTGTTCCCGCTGATGTTCTGCATTTTTCCGGCGCTGATGGTGGTGCTGATGGGCCCGGCGATGCTGCATATCTACCGGACGATGCTGCCGACCATGAACGGCGGATAACGGGCGGTCGCAGCGGGTGACCAAAACAGAGCAAGCCCTGTACGGGCGAATCGATCGGGAGAGGTTATGAAAACTGCAAAGACCGGCGCGGCGTCGCTTCCGTTACGCGCGGGAAGGGGAAGAAGGGGCGCACGGAGCCCGCGGCGTGGACGCAATCGGCGCGCGCAGCGCGGCGTGGCTGCGGTGGAGTTTGCACTCGTCCTGCCGGTGCTGCTGATCCTGCTGTTCGGCATCATCGAAATGGGCTTGTTCCTTTACGACAAGGCCGTGATCACCAACGCCAGCCGGGAAGGCGCCCGCGCCGGAGTCGTGCTGAAGAGCCCGAAGCCCACCGCAAGCGACGTCCAGACGGTCGTGACGAACTACACGTCGAGCTACCTGCTGACCTTCGGTACGCAGAATACGCCGGTGGTCACGACGACCGGCGCTGGCGGCAATTTCGGCCAACCGCTTTCGGTGACCGTCACGTACCAGTACAACGGCCTGGCTTTGGGACGTATGGTGGCGCCCATCACAGGGGCACTTACGCTGTCCTCCACGACCGTCATGAACAACGAATAAAGGGGGCAATCATGCGCACGGGGAGAAGACGCAAGCAGAGAGGGGCGGTGGCCATCACGGTCGCGGTGTTCATGATCTTTCTGCTGGGGACCGCGGCGATGGCCATCGACATCGGCAATCTGATGGTCGCTCGCAACGAGCTCCAGAATGCGGCTGACGCGGCCGCGCTGGCGGGTGCGGGGTGTCTGAAGCCGCGTAGCGAGTGCAGCAACAGCACCGCGACCCAGCCGGATTTCACGACGGCCTCGGCAACAGCGTCGACGTTCTCGACATCGACCTCGACCAACCGGGTTCAGGGCGCCTATGTGCAGACGAGTACGGTCGCGACCGGATACTGGAACGCGACGGGCACGCCATACGGCCTCGAGGCGTTGCCGTTCACACCGGGAGCGAACGACCTGGCCGCCGTGCAGGTGACCATCCGCAAAGACGGCTTGAACGCGAACGGATCGGTGAGGGGCTTTCTGAGCAATGTGCTCGGCGTCAATATCCTCAAAGCCAGTGCGGTGGCCACCGCCGTCCTGTCGTCGCCTGGTAATGTGGGGCCTGGTGGACTCTTTCCATTGGCGATGTCGCAGTGTCTGTACAACAACTACTGGAATGCGTCGACCAATTCGCCCAAGCTCTCGCCCACCAGTGGCACCGTGTCCGGCTTCTCTACGCCGCAGGTCGCGGGACAGCCGTATATCTTCCAGATCGGATCCAGCTATCAATACGGAACCTGTCAATCCGGCCAGTGGACGACGTTTAACGTCAATGACAACAGTGCCAGCTATGCCAGCGGCCTGTTGACTAGCGGCAACAGCACCACGTTCTCCGTCGGGGCTTCGCCGGGGACGTGGATCCAGACGGGCGAGAAAAACTCGATCTTCAAGGACACGGCCGCCTGTAGCGCTGCGGGCAACGGGCAATGCGCATGGGCGACGGTGGTCGTGGTGAACGATCCGTCGACGAGTGGGTTTCAGCCGGTCCAGGCATTTGCCTGCCTGCACATTCTCGATGCCAGCAACGGCTCGACGCCCTATGTGCTCGTGCAGATGTCCAACGACATGAGCCACTGCGAGACAGCCAATTCGGGCGGGGTTGGGCCGAGTTACGGGGCGTACACGCCGCCGAGGCTGGTCCAGTAAGGACGCATTGCCGCAGCGCCGGCGCCGCGCCATTGCACGTGCCGGCGCTTTTGGCCTGCTTCGATGCCCTTTGGGTGGCGATTCCCGCACCTCTATCCGCACTTTCCCCCCACTTTTTCGCTTGACTTCGCCCGGCGCGCTAAAATTGCAGACCTTTTAAATTCGTCCGCACAAAGAACCCTGAGCGTGCAAAAGATCCTCATCGTGCGCGTGTCGTCGCTTGGCGACGTCGTCCACAACATGCCCGCCATCGCCGATATCCGGCGGCGGTATCCTGACGCACAGATCGACTGGCTCGTCGAAGAGAGCTTCCAGTCGCTCGTCGAGCTCGTGGAGGGCGTGCGCCGCGCGATTCCGTTTTCGCTGCGCCGCTGGCGCAAGGGCCTCCTTTCGGGCGCCAACTGGCGCGAGATCGGCGCGTTCCGGCGTTCCCTTGCGGCCGAGAAGTACGACCTCGTGATCGACTGCCAGGGGCTCATCAAGACGGCGTGGGTGGCGAGCTGGGCGCGCGGGCCGCTCGTTGGCCTGGGCAACCGCACCGATGGCGCGGGCTACGAATGGCCCGTGCGCTTTTTCTACGACCGCTCGATCCGCATCGAGCCCCGGACCCACGTGGTCGAGCGCACGCGCAAACTGGTTGCGGGCGCGCTCGATCTTGCGCCGCCGTCGCCCACCGACGACATCGAGTTTGGCCTCGACACCTATCGCGCCGCGCAGGCGCTCGCGGGCGTCGGGCTTAACCTGCCGGTGCCGTATGTGGTGTTCGTGCACGCCACGTCGCGCGCCGACAAGCAGTGGCCCGACCAGCACTGGATCGAGCTTGGCCAGGCGCTCGTGAGGCGCGGCGCGTCGCTCGTGCTGCCCTGGGGCAGCGAGGCCGAGCGCGCCACGAGCGAGCGCCTCGCGCGCGAATTCGGTGAAGCCGCGATCGTGCCGCCCAGGCTCTCGCTGCCTGCCGTGGTGGGCCTGGTCGACGGCGCGGCCGCCACGGTGGGCGTGGACACGGGGCTCGTGCACATCGCGGCGGCGCTGAAGCGCCCGACTGTCGAGTTGTACAATTTCGCGACCGCCTGGCGCACGGGCGGCTACTGGTCGCCGAACGTCGTCAATCTGGGCACGGCAGGCCAGCCGCCAACGCTTGCGCAGGTGAAGGGCGCGCTGGCGGGCTTCGGGCTGCTGTAGCGGCGGGCCGCCGCAGCGCAGGCGCCTGACATACTGAGGGGCTGCGGCGCGTCAAGGCGCACCACTGAGGCTGCGGGTATAAGAATCGGCGCTCGCGGGGTTGCACGCATGTGCACGAGTGAGCGCCAGGGCTTGGCCGGCATGAATCGCGCGAGATGGCAAAGAAGCGGGCAACAGCGCAAACCACGCTCGCACCGCGCCACACCGGCAGGCAATCAGATCCATCGCTTCCAGGGGCGAACAATGAACGAATCCCAGATCATCGAAATCACGTCCGCAGACTGGCACGGCCAGCAGCTCTCGCAACCGCGCGAGACGCTGCTCGACGCCGTCGAGCAGGGCAAGGTGCTGTATTTCCCGAATCTGGCCTTCGCGATCGAAGGCGGCGAGCGCGCGCTGCTCGACCCCGCGATCGCCGACCCCAAGCGCAAGAACATCAGCCTCGACCCGAACGGCGGAGCGCTGCACGGCGTGCTCGGCGACACTGTCACGCAGACGGCCGTGCGTGCGTTGATCGCGCGCTACCAGACGTGCGCTCGCACGCTGGTGGACGGCCTCTTTCCCGAATACACCGGCAAGCTGCGCGTGGCGCCTACGAGCCTGCGCCTGCATCAGGTGGAAACGCGTGAGACCTCGTGGCGCAAGGACGATTCGCGCCTGCACGTGGATGCCTTTCCCTCGCGTCCGAACTACGGCGAGCGCATCCTGCGCGTGTTCACCAACGTCAACCCGAACGGCGTGCCGCGCGTGTGGCGCGTGGGCGAGCCGTTCGAGGATATGGCAAAGCGCTTCCTGCCGAACATCAAGCCGCAATTTCCGGGCTCGGCATGGCTGCAGAACCTGCTGCACATCACGAAGTCGCAGCGCAGCGAGTACGACCATCTGATGCTCAATCTCCACGACGGCATGAAGGCTGATCTCGATTACCAGAAGGCGTGCCCGCAAGAGACCATCGGTTTTCCGCCCGGCAGCGTCTGGGTGTGCTTCTCCGATCACACGTCGCATGCCGTGATGTCCGGCCAGTTCATGATGGAGCAGACCTTCTTCCTGCCGGTGAAGGAGATGGTGCATCCCGAATGGGCGCCGCTCGGCATTCTCGAACGCCTCAAGGGCAAGGAACTGGTTTGAATCCACGCGCGATGAGCTTGTCGATCCACGCCTCCTGCCGCGCGGCCGCGGCGTTTCGCATGACCCTGGCCGACGCGGAGGCACGATGCTGAGAGCGATCTATCGCGCGGCCTGGTGGCTCATTGCCCCGCTCGCGGTGCTGCGGCTATTCATTCGCTCGCGCCGCGAGCGCGGCTATCGAGAGCATATCAGCGAGCGTTTCGGTTTTTCGGCAGGGCGTTTGCCCGAGGACGACGCGCCGCTCATCTGGGTGCATGCCGTTTCTGTTGGCGAGACCCGTGCGACGCAGCCGCTCGTCGACGCGCTGCTGGCGGCGCGTCCCGACGCTCGCATCCTGCTCACGCACATGACGCCGGGCGGCCGCGCCACCGGCGAGCAACTCTTCGGCAGTCGCGTGCTGCGCTGTTACCTGCCGTACGACATGCCACACGCGGTGCGGCGCTTCCTGCACGCATGGCGGCCGTCGCTCGGTCTCGTGATGGAAACCGAGGTCTGGCCCACGCTCATCGACGAATGCAAGCACGCCGACGTGCCGCTCGTACTCACCAACGCGCGCATGTCGGCGCGCTCGTTCAAGCGGGCGGCGAAGTTCGGCGCGGGCACGCGCGAGGTGTTCGGCGGCTTCACGCGCGTGCTCGCGCAAAGTCCCTCCGATGCGGAGCGTCTCACCGCGCTCGGCGCGCGCAATGTGGCGGTGCTCGGCAACCTCAAGTTCGACATGGCGAGCCCTCCGGCGCTAATCGCGCGCGGTCGCGAATGGCGGCGCGCGATTGGCGAGCGGCCGGTGTGGGTGGCGGCGAGCACACGCGAAGGTGAAGAGGAACTCGTGCTGCAGGCCTTCGCGGCACTCAATGTGCCCGACGCGCTTCTGATCCTCGTGCCGCGCCATCCGCAGCGCTTCGACGAAGTGGCCGCGCTCGTGGAGCGCAAGAACTACAAGCTCGAACGGCGCTCGCGCTGGGCGCCGCCCGCGACTGCGGCCGCTGCGGCGCACGCGGGCGTGCGCGTGTTGCCGCAGGACGTGAGCGTGCTGCTCGGCGACTCGATGGGGGAGATGGGCGCTTACTATGCTGCCGCCGATCTCGCGTTCATTGGCGGCAGTCTCCTGCCGCTCGGCGGGCAAAACCTGATCGAAGCGTGCGCCGTGGGCGTGCCGGTGCTGATCGGGCCGCACGTGTTCAACTTCACGCAGGCCACCGCCGACGCAACGGCCGCGGGCGCGGCCCTGCAGGTTCAGGACCCCGCCGATCTCGCGCGCGCCTTGCGCGAACTCTTCAACGACAAGCCGCGCCGGGTTGCGATGGGCGCGGCTGCAGCCGCATTCGCCTCGCGCCACCGCGGCGCGACGGCACGTACGGTGGATGTTGTGGAGGCGCTCGTCTCGGACGTATGAATTCGCGCGCGGTAGCGCGTGCGCCAATCGCGCAACGACAACATGGACACGGTTGGACAAGCGCCTATGACGAAGACGATCTCGCGAATCCTCATCGCGCATCGCCGCTTTCCGCCGTTGGCTGACGACTACGCCGATGCTTTCGAGAAGGCTGGCGTAGAAGCGAAGACTTTCATCATCGAGGATCAGGTCCACTGGGTCTCACGCTAAGGTCTTTCGCAGAATCAACAAGCTCGCCCGTACGCTTCGCCTTGTCCCGAGAGGCACGGACTTGTTCCGCAAGCACCACCTGAGTGAGGTCAACCATCTGGCGACCCGGCTCAGCGAAGAAGTGGCCGCCTATCAGCCCGATGTCGTGCTTTACATCCATGGTAAAAGGGTGAAGATTTTCCAGCTGCGAGAGTCAAAGGTCTTGAAGGCAGGTTGGTGGGTCGAGCAAGACGACAACTGGTCTGAACTGGAAGTAGCCACGCGCGACTTCGACCTCTACTTCGCCTTCGCGCCCGCTGTCGTCGAGCGATTCAGTCGCATGGCCGTGAGGCTCGCTACCTGCCGCACGGTGCCAATGTTCGTCAGCACTATCCGATTGCTGGCACTGCCAAAGAAATCGATCTGGTATTTCTCGGCGCCTGGAGTCCGTGGCGCGATCAGGTCATTGCTAGCGCGTTCGAGGTGACGCAGGACATCGCGCTATACGGACATTCCTGGATCAAGAAAAGCCGGCTGCCACGCGATATCCTGCGCCGTATCCCCAAAGAAGACATCATCCTCGGTGCGTCTCTGAATGCGCTTCACAACAAGGCACGCATGGTCCTCAATGCGGACCGGACGGTCAGTCTCGGTCTGAACATGAGATATTTCGAAGTGCTTGCCAGTGGGTCATGCCTGTTGACGGATAAATCCGAGGTCCACGCGGCTACCAGGGCACCGGCGACCGGATTTTCGTTCAAAGCGGGCAGGGCTGGCCCCCTGACGCGCTGAACGTGGCTGTCGAGAACTTCCTCTGGATCGTGGCGGCCGTTATGTTCAAACAATGTGCGAACGTCGACTACTACCGGAAGACCGTGCTCAATCGAATGGAGTGGCGGTGACGGGGCGGTTGACCCCGATCGCCGGAGCTTGACCTCGCTCATGAGAGGAACCCGTGGATCTTGATATCGGGCGCACCTTGCCATCCCATTGACGCCGCTAAGGGGCGACCGGGAACCTGCCGCAAAGCCAGAGCATCGCGCTCTGGCTTCTCTTGCATTTCCGGGGCGGAGAGCCGCGGCGGGCAGTCCTTCACGTCTCTGGCCTTTGGTGAGACATCGTGACCCGCAACAAACCCCCGACCAAACTCGTCACGTCGGGTACGGCTTTGCAAGCTAGGCCGACCGGCGGCAAAACGATGTCGGATCCAACTCGATCTAGAACGCCGGGCGCAGTTCGATAGCGAACTTGATCAGTTTTTCCTTACGGCGATATTTACCGGTCATTATATTGTTGTATCCGCAATTATTACCCGATTTCTCCATGCGCCAAGAAGCGCGCTATTATTTCTTCCGAAGCCGTTGAACTACACAATAATCGCCGGTACCATTGCGCCGATTCATGCGACGTTAATCAGTCGGTTAATCATTTCCGGCTGTTTCGGGATATTCATCTGGCATACGCCGGTAATGGAATTATGCGTTTTGAACCAGGGCTGTTTGACACGCTGTTTTATAACGCGCCGGATTCCGCTGCCGTGCGTACGCTCTCGCTTGAAGAGCTCAAGAGCACCGTGGCGCAGGATCTTGAAGCCCTGCTAAACACGCGTATGGCGTTTTCGGAGGACGACCTGGGCGGCTTTCCCGAAAGTTCGCGCTCGATTGTCACCTACGGCTTGAACGACTTCTCGGGGCGAACACTCGCAAGCCACGACGACAGCAAGTTCATCTACGAATCCATCGGGCGGGCTATCGCGCGGCATGAGCATCGCCTGGTGGACGTGAGGGTGACGCTTGAGATGCGTGCGCGGTCCACCAGTGCACTGCACTTCGCCATCGAGGCCATGCTGGTGGTCCATCCGGCGCAAGAACGGGTCAGTTTCGATGCACAGCTGCAGCCTTCGACACACCGGTATTCGGTCACGCGTGGGCGCGGCAAGGCTCAGGGGACGTTCGGTGGATGACCTGTTACGGTACAACGAGCGCGAGCTGACGTTCCTGCGCCGCTATTCGGCAGATTTCGCCCAACGCTACCCGAAGACCGCCGGGCGTTTGGGAGTCAGTGGCGAGCACGTCGAGGACACGCACGTTGAGCGACTGATCGAATCGTTCGCGTTTCTTGGCGCGCGCATCAGCAAGAAAATCGAGGACGACTATCCCGAGTTCACCGATGCGCTCCTGGAGGTCCTGTATCCGCACTACCTGCGGCCCTTTCCAGGGATTTCCAAGCGCACCGGCCAGGAAATCATCCGTTGCCAACCACGCAGCGGCGATTCGATCCTCGTGTAACCCGCACACCGAAACGAACGGAAAAAAGATCATGCATGCCTACGAGCAGATCCGCGACATCAGCCAGGGTGTGGTCCAGAACGACCGGCTGCTGAAACTCGATACCCCGCTGGGCAAGGATGTGCTGCTGCCACTGCGTGCGGTCGGCCAGTCGAGGGTCGGTCGCGATTACGGCTTTACGGTCGACATGGTGTCGACTTCCCGGCAGATCGAACTCAAGCAGTTGATCGCCCAGCCCGTCACGCTCTGGATCCGCCAGAACGATAAAACGTACCAGCCGCATCACGGTTACGTGCATACAGCGCGCCGGCTTGGGGCCGATGGGGGGCTTGTTCACACGCAGCTCGAATTCGCCTCATGGTTACACTTCCTGCGCTTTCGCAAGGATGCCCGTATCTGGCAGGACAGGACAGTACAGGACATCCTCGCCGATGTGTTCAATGCACATCCGCAGGCGCGAGGCCGGTTCCGCTTCAACCTCTACGGGCAACTTAAGACACCGCTCGCTCCGCGCTCGTTCTGCATGCAGTACGAGGACGACTGGACCTTTGTGCACCGACTCCTCGAGGCCGAGGGCCTCTGGGGCTACTTCGAGCAGGCGGAGGATGGACAGTCGCATACGCTGGTCATCACGGACTACAACTACTTCGCGAGCGAGCTCAAGCCCGGCCAGATTCACTTCTCGCGCTCGGCGATTGACGCCGAGGTTGACGGTTTCTCGCAATGGTCGGGTACGCGCACGCTTCAGAGTGTGCGCTATACGAGTGTCACCGGGGACTACAAGGCGCCCCTGAGCAGCAAGACCCAGAGCAAGAACACCGTGCCCAATCAGGGTGATCTGCCTGACCAGACCGAGGTCTACGAATACACCGGGAAATACACGTGGCTGGACAACAACCGGGGCGACCACCTGGCAACGCTGCGCATGGAGGAGTTCGAGTCGCGCGCCAAGCGGTTCCATGGTGCAGGCAGTGTCCGCCGTATGGACGCAGGCCGATATTTTGAACTCGTAGATCACCCCGACCATGAGAAGGACGCGCATCAGCAGCGCCAGTTCCTCGCCATCGAGGTGCAGTGGTTTATCGAGAACAACCTGCCCGCTGGCAACACGCGAGCGTTCCCGAGGAGCCTGGAGAGCGAAGTCGCGCAAATGCGCGAGAGCTACCAAGGCGAGGCGTCGGAGGATGACACGCCGCGGGCACCACGGAAAACAGCGGCGGGGGAGAGCGACGGCTTCTTTCTGACGCTGGTCGAGGCTCAGCGCATGAGCGTGCCGTACCGCAGCCCGTTCGAGCACAAAAAGCCGCAGATGCAGATCCAGACGGCGACCGTCACCGGCCCGTCGGGCGCGGAGGTCTACACCGATCCGCTGAACCGCATCAAGGCTCGCTTCGAGTGGGACCGCCTGAACCCGGGTGACGAAAAATCCTCGTGCTGGCTGCGGGTGGCGATGTCGGACACGGGCGGCGGCTACGGTGGCGTGCATGTGCCCCGTGTGGGCGAAGAAATTCTCGTGGACTGGGTGAACGGGGATTGTGACCGGCCTATTGTGACGGGCCGCGTGTACAACGGTTCGGCGACGCCGAACTGGCACTCGAACGGAATACTGTCGGGCTACCGGTCGAAAGAGTATGGCGGCGGCAGTGGCTATAACCAGATGGTGCTGGACGACGCAACGGCCCAGAACCGCATGCAACTCTACTCGACAAGTGCGAATTCCCAGCTTCATTTAGGGTACCTGATAGCGCAGAACGACAATACGCGCGGTGCGTATCTGGGCAGTGGCTTTGACCTGAAGTCGGATGCGTATGGCGCAATCCGTGCGGGCCAGGGGCTGTATGTCTCGACGCATCCGGCAAGCGTTGCCCAGCCGATGAACGTGACCGCCGCAAGCGAGCAACTGGCGAGCGCGGAAAGCGTGGCCGATCTGGCGTCGCAGGCGAGTACGGCAAACCAGGCGGAGAGCTTGCAGGATGGCCTGGACGCCCTGAAAAAGTTCACCGACGCGACGCAATATAGCGTAGCAGGCAGCAGCGGTAGCGGCGGCAACACGGGCGGCGGCGGGACCGGTAACGCCAACGGATTTTCCACACCGATCATGCTGATCGCGAGCCCATCGGGCGTCGGGATGTCGACGCAGGATTCGGTCCACATCACGGCAAACCAGCAGGTCAACATCGTGAGCGGGAAGAACACGCATGTGGCCACCGGCCAGTCGCTGATTGCCAGCGTGATGGAGAAGATCAGCCTGTTTGCCCAGAACGCCGGGATCAAGCTGTTCGCCGCGAAGGGCAAGGTTGAGATTCAGGCGCAGAGCGACGAGATGAAGCTTGCTGCGCAGAACGATGTGACGGTCACGAGCTCGAATGGCAAGGTCGTGATCTCGGCGGACAAGGAAATCTGGATCGGCGCGGGCGGCTCGTACATCAAGATTACGCCCGACCAGATCGAGAATGGGTCGAGCGGAAAGATCCTCGAGCGTGCTGCGTCGTGGAGCAAGCAGGGCGCGTCGTCGATGCGGTTGCCTGCACCGCTCACAAGCGTCCCGAAGGGCTGCGCCTGGAAAACGGCTGCCGCGTCGGCTGATAGCGCATCAAGTGTCCCGCTGGAGTAACTGCAATGGATCATCCGAATACCCCAGGCGCTGTGCAGGAGGCAGATGGCGGCTCCGAGGAAGAAGTCGTCAACGCGACCCTCGACGTCCTGCGCACGTATTTCAGCAAGAATTCGGAGATGCACTGCTTCCTGGCCGTCGATCCGGCGCAGCGGGATCTGACTGACGAAGAACGCTCAGGCCCGGACGCTGCCGCCTCGCGTGCGGTGGTGGAAATCGATCACGACGGGTTTCCGGAGGCGCATCAACCTTACCTGATTGAGCTGGACCTCGCGACGCCGACGGGTATGACGCTTTTGAAAGAGAGCGTCCGGCTGGCGCACGAAGACAGACGTCCGGAATCGATGGCTGCGGGACTGGGGCAGCGCATTGGTGGATGGCTCGCGAGTTCTGCGTCGCTTGCCGAGGTGGCTGCGCACTGGTCCGGCCACGCGCTGCAATACGACGATCAGGGTCACGCATGCGTGCTGCGTTTCTACGACGCGCGCGCGCTCAGCCTGATCTGGCCGATGCTGAGCGGGCGACAGCAGCAGGCATTGCTGGGGCCAGTCAAGGTCTGGCATGCACTTGATGCGAGTGCGAGGCCACGCGTCTACAGCCAGACTGGTGAATCAAACCGGGAACTGGCGCTGACCGCTGCTCAATGGCAGCAGATTCATCGTCATGGCCCGATCAACCGGGCGCTCGCACTGCATGCGGTGGCGAAGGGGCGTCAGCCCAAGCCATCGGACATCGAAACGGCCGTTGCCGCTGCGGAGCGGGCGGAAAGATATGGCCTTGCCGACCGGAACGACCACATCGCTTTTATTGGTCACGCGCTGGCATGGCATCCACAGTTCGATCTGTATCCGAAGGTGCTGAGTGTCCTGGGCAACATGGCGCCGGATGATTTTTATACCGCAGGCATCAGCGAACTGACGCAGGCCGATATTGCGGACATCCGCAGTGGCGCGTGGTATGACCGGCTGACCCCGCCCACGCTCCGCTAAAGCCCGCTTTTGGCACAGTCTGAATCAGATACGTAGGGAAATGTATGGCAGCCAAACCGAAGTGTGACAATTGCGAGAAAACCGGCCTGGCGATCCTGCCTGTGCGATACACGGTCCTGCCCAATGACGTGAAAGCCCAAATGCCGGGCGGCCTGAGCGGGGAGCGCGTGACGGGTGTCGGCTTGACGGATCATCACTACGGCGTGCGCACGTTACGCGAGGGCTGGATCTATCTCTTCTACGAAGTGGGTGCGCGAGGTAGCCAGTACTGGGAGGTCTACAAGGTGACTGCGGACGGTCGTCTCTGGAAGCACGACCTGGCGTCGCCGGCATCTCCGACGCTGTCCGGCGAAACCAGGACCGATCCGGCCTGCGCACAATGCGCCATCGCCGTACCGATGGATATCATCGCCATCGAGCAACCGAAGAAGTGTACCGGGAAGGTCTACATCGCATTTTCCGAACATGCATGGCACGCCGAAGTCTTCAATCACTACAAGACGAATGCGAAGCTGCGCACGGCGCGGATGCAGTACATTGAGCCGTCGAAGTGGATCCAGGGGGGCGCGGATGCCCACGGGCATGCCATTGCGGCGACTGAATCTGCCATCGACGCTGTACTTGAATACATGCCGGCGTTCGATCCGAAGCAGTTCAGCCTGCCCGACGACAAGCAGCCGTTCAGCACGGATAAGGGCGACTACAAGGACGACTGGCTGAAGCTGAAAGTCACGCGCTATCCCCTTTTCATCCGGCAGGCCTCGCCGCTCTCGACGAGCCAGGCGCTTGTAAAACTGATGCAGCAGGTCGGTACAGACGCTTCCGGGTCATCCCATCCGCCAATGCTGCTTGCGCTCTGGGACAGTATCGGCAACGTCCACGAACTCAACGGGTTCCGCAGCGATCCTGTGTCATGGCTTGACCGTTACGTGGCGACCGAGCGCACGCTGCAGGTCGGGGCGCAGCATGATGTTGACGCGGCGAAAGCGATCGTCCAGTCGCGCAATGAGGAGCGGGTCAAGGGGCAGGATACCGTCATGAATCCCCTCGCCAGCCCGGACGCGCCGGCGATGCTGGCAAAGCAGCGTGCCCAGGCACTGGCCGGTGCCGACCCGGCGCGGGCTGCGCAGATCAACGCGTTCTACGACGACCAGGCCTGGATGGCAGCTAACAATACGCCGCCCAGTTACCAGCGACGGCTCAACGTGATTGGAATCAGTTCCTCGGCCACCAATCCTAATTCAAGCGCACCCTATACCGGTGCGTATCGCGACGAGGTCATGTCGGAGGCCCGTGCGTATGCACAGAAGAAGGGCGGGCAGCATGCCCGCGATCTTCAATCGCAGATTGATTCCTCGACGGCCTATGAGTGGTCGAAATACGCGGCGCGACTCAGGGCGAAGGATCTCGATCATTTCCGCGACCAGTACCAGAAACTCCGGACGTCCGTCCATGACCTGCAGGAAACCCGGAGCGCAGACGTTGGGGCCTGGCTGCAGGCGCAGCTACTGTTCGACACGCTGGAGGACTACGGGTCCACTGACCTCAATGATGCGGCCGCGTTCGAGATCGTCGTCACCGACGCAACGGCGGGATTGGGTAGTACGCCCACGGGGAAGAAGATTCTCGATACGCTCGTCGCGCAGTGGAATCCCGTCGAGCTTCCGAGTCTCATCTGGCGCGTCTTCGCGATGAACCAGATGGACGCGCGTCAGGAGCTTGCGGAATATCTGAAGACCGCGCAGGCGAAAAAGGATACACCGCTGGCTGCGCCTGCGGGCCAGGCAGCAGGCGGACATAGCCCCGGTGTCGATGCCGTGATCAGTGCATCCGGCACGCTCGCCAAACTGAACGGTTACTACAGCAAGCTCGCGTCGCTGGCAACTCAAAGCGATCCGGCAAAGATCACACCAGCAGGCAACGCGCTCAAACGTCTTCATGCCGACACGTTCGTGATGAGCGTCGGGGATGCGATCTATCGAAAATTCCGGATTAACCAGATGGGTGATTTCGTCGGTGAGAAACTCATCCAGACGCTTTTACTCAAACGCGCCGGCGTGTCCAACACCGATGCGATTGCGCTGGTGCGCAAGCAGGCCGATCTCGAACTGATGAGTCGCGAGGAAAAACTCTCGCGTGTACGCGCTGCGGTTCCCTTCCTGCGCGCGGGTGCTTCCGCGAAAACACCGCCGGCCACGAAGGAGCTGTACGACACGTGGCATCAGATGGCGCAAACCGAAGACGGCGTGAAGTCATTGCGAGCGGCCCGGATTGGTGTCGTAGCAATGCTGCTGGAGTCGGTCAACTTCTACAAGCTCATGACGGGTGCCAAGGACGATGATACCAACAAGAAACTGGTGCAGTCCGGCGTCTCCCTGCTCTCATCTATGATCACGATCACGATGACACCGTATTACGCGGCGCTGAAGAACTCGAATCGCACGCGGGCGTGGAAATTTGTCGGAGGCGGGTTGGGCGCGATTGGAGCTTCGATTAGCCTATGGATGGATGCAGCAAAAACCCGCGATAGCGTATCAAAACATCAGTTTGACGCATCATTTATTTACGGTCTTAAAGCAGTAGCGGATTTCGGAATTACGGGGGCCGTCGTGATCGACACCATCAGCACGTCAGCCCCGTTGCTCAAGACGATTGCAAGACGGTATGGCACGGAAGCGGTGATTGCCGCCGTCGAGGCCGTAACGGAGAGGGCGGTCGCCTGGGCGGTTCTAAGAGGGATCGGCATGCTGCTGGGATGGGAGGCGGCGATCGGTCTGATCGTGCTCCAGGCCGCTGCGGACTGGCTCACGCCTACCGCCCTTGAAACATGGTGCTCGGAATGCGCCTTTGGAACGGGCCGCACATCGTTCTTCCGCGTCAAGGACTACAGTGTGAAGCTCTATACGGACCCGGCCGAGCAGGAGAAGGACTATGTCTCAGCCATGACCCAGTCGATATGAAAAATCAGGAATCGAAGCAATCCACTGTTCTTTTGTCAGGCACGATCTCGGAACTGAAACGTTCGCGCCGCACTCGTGATTTCGTTCTGACTCAGGTTCAGCATCGACAGATCGATGCGACTGCCGTGGCTGCGTCGCTGATGGGAAGCGGAGCCATCGGCATTGGCCTGATCAGTATGGCAGGCAATTCGGAAGAGGAAGCGGACTGGGTGCAGTTCAATCTGGACGGCAAACAGGTCGAGGGCTGGCTATGGATGATGCCCATGCTTAACGGTGATTCTGTTGAGGTCGCAGCAGAACAGATTGGCGAGAACCGGTACGTCGCCT
>NZ_JBFRCG010000039.1:0-46391 GCF_040965595.1 Paraburkholderia sp. EG287B | reverse complement strand
CATGGCTGAATCAGGTCGAGAACTGGTTTGCCCGCATCCAGCGCGACGTCATTGCGCGTGGCGTATTCACCAGCACCAGGGATCTCGACAAAAAGCTCATGCGGTACATACGTCAATACAATAAGCAAGCACTCCCATTGAAATGGAAGTACTCCGATCCATCGCGGAGAATCCGGTGCAATTCATCTGGTTCAACGGACTAGTTCGCCATGAGCGCGAAAGTAGTTGGAAAATGGTCCACTGCCATGATGAGTGTGCTCCTGCTCACCATCCTTTTTGCAGTGCTAATCAGCTTTCACAACGCAATCGCACGCTACTTGTTTTCCATGGACCGGGAGGATATCCTTCCGCGCTCTCTGGCGACGATCCATCCGACGCAGCAGACGCCCCATCGAGCGAGCATCGTGCAAACAGTTTATGGCGGAGCGACGTTGCTTGTCTGTGGATACTTCCAACTCAATGCAGTGAATGTCGTTGTTCCGTTGACCGCGGCGCCCTCGGCTATCGGCATCATTGCGGTCCAGTGTCTCACTTGCTTTGCAGTAGTCGGATTCTTGTCGTCGAACCCACGACGTACCAACCGCTGGCAACGTGCGATCGCGCCAATATTGAGCTTTTTGGCCTTGATGGCGGTTCTGTACCTAGTCGTCGCCAACATGGCACTTTTGACAGGAGGTGTCTCCATTGCAAACCAAATCATCCCCGGCGGGATGTTGGCGACGGCGCTTATCGGTTTCAGCGTCGCAATCTGGCTGCGCCATCGCCGACCGTCCCTCTATCCGAATCTCGCCCGCGTGCTCACCGAGGTTTACGCCAGCCACATGAGCTGTTCCCGCCCCGCACCCATCAGGGTATCGCGTCACGAACCTGAGAATATCCCGATTCGATATCCGCGCCAGCTCAATGTCCTTGCGACCAAAAGTAGTGGCCCAGGAAATTGCGAATGATGCGACCGCGCTGATATCGCGTGCACTCAGCAAGACCACAGACTTCCTCCAGGTATTCGGTGAAGCGGCACACCTCATGCCGTACAGTGCCTGGCTCTGACCATAAAAACCGAGGAACGGTGCTCGCGTTGAGCACATCCAGAAGATGTCGAAGTGCTGCACTGACATCTGCCCGACTTCTCGGAATGGGATCGGGGCACGAGCATCGCGGCAGATGGTCGTTAACGAACGTGCAGACAAGTCGATCGTCAATCCGGGCTGCGGCTATCCGATGCACATTGAGCCAATGCGCGAAGTGCGCGACGCACCTGACATAGTGATTGACGGTACTGACTGCGTAGCCGGTATCAACGAGGTATTTGCAGTAGTCCTCTGCGAAGTCAGCAAGGACGCTGTGCCACAACCATGCCTGTGGTTGCGGTCGTAGTGGAACCAGGGCGATCATGATACTCTCCTGAAACGGATTACTACCCGATCAGGAAAGCACGCTTTTTTATGCGTAGTTTGTCCCGATACGCGGCGCTCCGCATGGCGAGTCGCACCAATGCTCGTGGCGCTCTGAAGAATGCAAACTCCGCGTAATTTGCCGCTATGCATTATTGCGGCTGTACTAAACCGCTGACGCGGTAGTGGGAGGTTGGCACAGGTCCGTGGCTGACGTTTCATGAAGAGGGTTGTCTGGCGCGGAACCCCGGCAAGGTGGTGGGCGGTATCGCTAGGAGCAGTATGTGAACGCCCGGTTGGGCATTCCACCCACTGCTTCCAGGAGGCTCGCCATGACGCCACTGCGCCAACGCATACTACATGACATGCAGATCCGCAACCTTGCGGAGAATACCCAGAAGTCCTATCTGATTCAGGTATCCAGTTTCGCCCGCCACTTTCGCCGTTCGCCCGAACTGCTGGGTCCCGAGGAGATCCGGGCCTGGCTCGTCTACCTCCGCGAAGAGCGCAAGCTGGCCCCCGCCAGTCTCTGCGCAACGATCGGCGCACTGCGTTTTCTCTACCGCGTGACGCTAAAACGATGAACTGCGCAGGCGCGATGCCGCGCTGGTCGATCAGATCGAGCACGACGTTGATATTGAGGGGAATCTGGACGCTTTCTGGTCGGCCCGACTCGACTAGCTTTACGAACTGGGAGTGGCATGAAGAACTCGTTGATCGCACCGCTCGCTGGGCGCCGCGACTGGTACCGGATCGAGGACGATATGGTGGTCACCCACGACAAAGCCGGAAACGCTGCTTCGCTGTTTGGTGACGACGCCTGGGACATCCGTGCGTATACGATTGGGCAGCGCACCTATATCTACTTCAGGGGCCATCTGCCTGAGGGCGCAAGTTGCGCCCTGTCAGAAGCAACTACGCGACAGTGGAAGCAGGCGATGTACTTTCTGATGCACGAAGCGACCGACACGGTACCGTCGTCCAGTACGCTAATAGCTGGGGCAGCCTGCCTGAAGGGATTCACGTTCTTTGCCGCTGCCCGTCAGCTTACGCTCTACGAGGGCCTGTCTAGCGTCGCCGTTGTTCTGGACTATGCGGCGCATTCTGGGAGGGAGAGAAAGGCCCAGATCCTTCATTCGATTCTGGTAAAGCTTCACCGTCTGGGCGTCGGGACCACAGGGTTGCGCGTACCGCTGGCCCAACTGCACAAGCCTCTGCTCGAGCGCTTTGCGCAACGTGCTGGAAGCTCACAATATCCTGTTATCCCGACGCGGATCTACCAGCACTTCCTGTCGACCTGTGAGCATGACCTCGGCGTCGCTGAGGGCGTCGCTGGCATCCTGTCGGACTACCTCGCACGAGTCTATGGCGGTGAGAGTCCGGCCACCCCTGCGGAACTGGCAAGAGCTGCTGCACACTTCGGACGCAATGAATCCCCTTACGTCGTGTCGTCGCTTGTGGCATCGATCAGGGCGCTATGCCAGCTTGTCATCCTGTCATTCACCGGCATGCGTGCGATGGAAGCGGAGAGCCTGCCGTACGACTGCCTGCGCGAAACCCCTCTGGATGGCGTGACCCATTACACCATCGAGGGCATCACGACCAAGTTGTCGGGCGGTCGTCCCACGCGCGCTTGCTGGGTGACCAGTCCGCTCGCTGGCCGCGCCATCAGGCTCGCGCAACGGTTGTCGGGCCAGGCGCACCGTGCGCACAGCGCGCAAGGCTACGCCGAATCAACGGACGGTTCGCACTTGTTGTTCTGTCGTATGGGTCTGCGTAGTGAGGGGTATGTGGCAGGCCGGGTGGCGAGTACCGTACGTAACGCTATCGAAGCCTTTATTAAGCGCGTCTTCCCAACGATCACGGTCGAGGACATCGCTGAATTGAAGCGTGTCGACTTGCACCGCGCGTGGGAAGACGAGCCGAAGTACGCGGTCGGGCAGCAGTGGCCGTTCACCCGGCACCAGCTTCGGAGGACGCTCGCGTTATACGCACACCGCAGCGGCCTCGTGACGCTGCCGACGCTCAAGCGTCAACTGCAGCACATCACTCAAGAAATGTCGATGTATTACGCGCGCGGTTCGGCGTTCGCGAAGGGCTTCATCGACACCGACAGGACCCACTTCGCGAAAGAATGGGCCGAGACGCAGGGCCTGTCCGAGTACCTTGCGTACGCCGAGCAGGTGCTGTTCTCTGACGAGAGGCTGTTCGGCGGGCACGCAGGTTGGGTGCAGAGCCGTGCCGTGCAGGCTTCGCCCGTGTCGGTTTATTCGCGCGAGCATACGGTGAGGATGTTCGGGAAGGGCGAACTGGCGTATCGCGAGACGGTGCTGGGCGGCTGCGTCAGCGTCGAGCCGTGCAAGTCGATGCCGCTCGACTGGATGCGTCTGGATTGCCTTGAATCGAACTGCCGTAACCTCGTGGTCGTGCCGTCGAAGCTTCAGCGCGTGATCAAGGCGCAGCAGGTTACGGTCGCGAGGTTGCGCGCGGTCGATGAGGCGAGTGTCGAATACCGTATCGAGGCCCAAACGCTGCAACGACTGCTTGACGCGCAGAAGAAAATGATCAAACCGGAGGCAGCATGAGCAACGCCATGACCGACTACTACGCCGCGCTAGAGCGACTGAAGAAACGCAAGGGTGCGCGCATCAACAACGACACCGTGGCGATCGAGGCGGGCCGCAAGAAGGGCAGCATCAAGAAGTCGCGCCCACAGTTCACCGAACTGATCGAAGCGATCGACGCGGCCAACGCTGTAGCTGAGCGCCCGCAGCTCGAACTTGTCGAACGTTTGAACCGCGCGAAGGGTGACGTGAAGGATCTGCAGACACAGCTCGACGAGTCGCTGGCTCGTGAACTCGCACTGCTGCGGCACGTGTTCAGCCTGCGCAAGGAACTGACCGCGCTGCGTGGCGGTAGCATCCTGCCCTTGCACTCGCGCTAGATCGGGCGGGCGCCCCCGCTCGAAACGGGTGCCTGGGCTGCTTTGCATGCGTTGACCCGGTGCTCGCGAAGGTTCCCGCTACGGGTCACCCGGCATAGTGACGTATCAAACCCGGTTGTGGTTCTGCGACACCGCTGAAAGGGTCAAGGGCAGGCGCAGCCCGGATGCTCATAGGAGCTTGACGCGCGATGGGTTGCACGCGCCAGCGTGGTTGGAAGCCCGACTTTCTCGGGTTTCCAACCATGCGAAACCTGCCGCGAAAGACGGACATTCCGACGGTCGTACTGTCCACTTTTTCGACCAACCAAATGGACATCCTGCTGACTGCAGATCCCAGTATTTTCAAGGCTCCGACTGATGTCCATTGTCTTTCTCTTGCGCGTAATCGTGTTCCACAGCACGATCGCGGCCGTGACCAGATTGAGGCCGCTGGCGCGATAAGGCTGCGCCTCAAAGCTTTGGACCGCAGGTGAGAATGCGAACACAACCTAGCAGGTTGGTCGTCCGGATTATGTGAAGCATGATGACCTTCGTTCGCCGAGACTCAGGGCCTGATACGCCGGTCGTTTCACGCTTTGCTTAAAGCCTTGCGCGCCATCCAGAGTTTGCCCAGCGCAAACAGCCTTCGCCGCCGCATAGCTGCGCAGCTGGTCGGTCAAGAACAGAGCCTCGGGCGGCCTTTGCGCACGCTTACGATCGTTGGCGACTACACGCGCGAGTGTCTGGTCATCGATGTCGGGGCGTCACTCAGAGGGGAAGACGTGGTTTCCGCGCTGGAGAGCATCACATCAGATCGACCACTAACGCGATTTATGAAGGCAGACAAGGGGCCGAATTCATCCCGAAGGCCCTGGACCGATGGGCATACGAGAACGGAGAACAAATTGACTGCTCACGTCACGGCAAGCCAACTGAGTCCGAACCTCGGTCGAGCGCTGACGTTACTGGCGGGCTGCTCTCGCGATAGCCTGGAAAGAGCTTTGAAAAGCCGGCAGCACCGCCCAAACGAGGATTTATGTCGTTTTCAACATATTTGATGCCATTCTTCTGGAGGTTGTTTAGTCAATCTCGCAAAATGACCGCTTATTGTCGGTGGTGGGGAGTCTCTAAGCGCGGTAAGATCAAGGCTGTCTGAGGGCGCGCTGAAAGATCTGGTGATCGCGCTTAACCGGCTGTGGCTATGTCGCGGGAACAGTCCGTCTGTACGTGAAAGAAGCAGGAAGTCGGTCGTGCTTGCCAGTATAAAAATCGCGAGCGTATACGCGAAACTAACGGCGAACCGCTTTGGTCAGCGTTTCTCTCGGAGCGGATTGCCATCCCGAAACGTCCAGTTCGACGCCAAGGCCCATTGAGGGCGCGCAGAGTTGTGTCGGCTTTTCGCGGTGATGGACTGTTTATTCACGACTTTTTTGTTAACTATTCGGAATTATAGATAAAGTGCAAATCAAAAACCTTCTCGATTGCGCCCATGAACAAGCGCGGACGTTTGTTGATGAGAATCCTAGAATCAATTTCAGAGAGGTCGAAGAATTGTTTGATGGAGCATTTTTCTACTATCTTTCCCGTCATATCGGCGAGGTTACGATAGCGGAGATGTCAACTGTTATCAACGGGGCCCGTGACCTGCCTGATTTCTTCGGGTCAATCTTGGAGAGCGGCCCCTCGGTTGCTTCAGTTGAATAATACCGCTGCTTGAACCCGTCCGGCGTCAGGTGGGCCAGACTCGAATGCGGTCGGATGGCATTGTGGTGACGCCGCCACTGCTCGATCACAACCTTCGCTTCCGTGCGCGTTCGAAACCATTCAAGGCTCAAGCATTCATCTCGGAACTTGCCGTTGGAAGCTTTTGTCCGCGCCGTTCTGCCAAGGCTTTCCGGGATCGCTAAGCGCCGTGTCCATGCCGTTCTGTGCAGCCCACTTTAGGATGGCCCGCGATACGAATTCTGGGCCGTTCTCCGAACGCAAGTAACGAGGCGCATCATGAAGGCTGACCAGTTGGAGCAGGACTTCGATGTCGCGCTCGGAGCGAATCGATCCCGCCACGTCGATTGCCAGGCATTCACGCATGTACTCATCGATCACCGTCAGACACTTCAACTGCTGGCCGTTGGCGCACGCGTCAAATACGAAGTCGTGCGCCCAGATGCGTCGTACCGCCGGCCGAGGGCGATGGACCGACACGCGTCGACGGGGGCGCTTGCGCGGCACCGGTGCGTCCCGCACGGCCAATGTCGATTCGTAATGTAGCGCCGATCGGGAGACCGTGCACGCCGTTCGGACAGGCCTCGTGCTTTCGCGTAGGTGACCTGCTTGCGTCGAGCGGGCGCGCTCACCGCTTTTTTGCGTTGATCTCTTTCATCACGTCCACCTCGAGATAGCATCTTCTTCAGCCGCGCATTCTCTTGCTCGAGTTGCTTGAGCCGCTTCACGTCGGCAGCCTCCAGCCCGCCGAAATGTTGTCGCCAGTTGTAAATGGTTTGCTCGGTGACCCCGTGCTTCTTCGCCACCTCCGCGACCGGCGCCTTGTCCGCCTCGCGCAGGGTAGTGACCTTCTGTTCTTCGGTAAACCGGCTCTTCTTCATGACTTTCTTTTCTCCGTTGGAGGCCATTCACTCAAGTTTCAACTGGTCTGAAAATTCAAGGGCAGGTCACCGGTTAGAATGCCTGTGCATGACTTCGATGCCACCCGGGAGAATGCGGGCGCAACGAAATTTCTTGAACCGGAGCATCGAGCGAGTCCGGCGCTTGATCGCGCGGTGGTCCTGCTCGACGATGTTATTCAGATACTTCGTGCCTCGGCCCGGATTTTTCTGGACACAGATTTGCTGTAAAGCAGCTGTCTAGAAAAAGAGCTTTTTATGCTGAAGAAGGTGCCCACACAGCCGGTCGCGCCGCCGATGAAGTCAAGCGCTTGTCTACCGGGAGAAAGCGCAGCGTGGTACTCCGCCTGCTGCGCGGCGAGCCTGTCGACGTCGTTTCCCGTGAAGTCGGCGTGCCGATCGCGTGGCGTCAATCGTGGCGTGAGATGGCTTTGGCGGGGATGGACGCGGGCTTGAAGGAGCGGCACAGCGATCCTCTCGAAGCCCGGCTCAATGAGGCCATGCGCCGCGTTGGCGAGTTGACCATGGAGAACGAGATCCCGCACAAGGACCGCGAGCGGCAGGCACGCACCCCTTTAGCCGCACGGAAGTCGTCGAAATGAGCAACGAGCAAGCCCGCGCACCTCGCATCATCCCCATGCCCTGCGATCAAATCGGCAGCATGAACGCCCGGCCATTCCACTTAAAAATCTCGTCACCCTGTCCGAACAAGCGGCGCCACATCTATGCATCATCCGCTCGTTGCTCACACAACCACTCAATCATCTTCGAAAACCCGCAATCAGTTGTATGCAATTCGCGAATGGGCCTCGCGAACGACCACTTTCCCCCATTCCGACATCCCTGAGAAGACTCGATCCCTGATGAAAATCCTACCACTGCAAAAGCGCGTGGCATCCCACGCTATGGCCATCGCCACCACCCTCGCAACCTCGGTCGCCACGGCGCAAACCCCGGGCGTCGTGCAGCCTCGCAATCCCGACCGCGCCGTCCTGCCGGTCATCTCTGGCTCGAAGGTCAGCCTTCCCGATCGATCATGCACCGTAGGGGCGGTGTTGGTACCCAAGAGCATCCTCCACAGACTGACGCCTTACCAACGTGCCACACGATGGCTCGTGCTTGCCAAGCACTGCGCGCCGATGTACACGACCGTCCAGGTGGGTACCATTGCCATCGGCACCGTCGTGTGGCAGTCGGCTACCTCTGACATCGAGCTTGTGCGGGTATCGCCCAAGCCGAATCCGATGTCCTTGCAATGCGCCTCCTCTCACCACAGCGCAGCCTTCTGCAGTCCGATCCAGACTTATACGCCCCTTGCGAACAACCAGGTCTTCATGTCGCTCGCCGGGCAGGAAGCGCGCCTTGCTGTTACCGGGTGGTCGGACGCGCCGTATGAACAGTTCTGCACAAGCGGTTGGCGCACCGGCGTCCGCTGCGTGTGGCAAGGCATGTCTGTCGAGGCGGGAGTTTATAAACCGACTTATGAGCACATCAATGCCGCGCACTCGTCCGAGCTCGAGAGCATTGCAAACGGCGACTCCGGCGGACCGGTCGTCACGTACGAACGGCAACTTATCGGGATCATCTCCTCCGGCGAGCCTGTCGGCCGCTCCATCGTCTACTACACGCCAATGCAACAGGTGCTGTACGAGCTTTACAGCTACAGCCTCGCCCCGGCCGACCTACCCACCGATGTCGGCGAGGACAATCCGCTATCGCGCAACGGTGAATACGCCGGTTGGGAACTGGCGCCGACCGACGACGAGTGAGATGCCCGGTCGCGATCCACTGGCGGATGAAGGCGAGCGGGTCGGCGTTCATGACGTCGGCCTGTGTCGTCAGCATTCTGCGTGTGGGTAGTGGGAGTAGCTTTGCTCTGGAGGGCCGCCTCGGAAAACGGAAAACAATGCATGCTAAGCGGGAACCGCCGAAAATTCCGCTTGCGATGCTGGGCACTTCATGCATCATCCGCGCGTTGCCCACACAACCACCCAATCCCCTTCGAAAACCCCGCAATCAGTTGTGACTTACTCCTGTAACCAATTCTCTGAAGACATCGTGCGCTGCCTCATCGATGCCGAAGTGGTTGACGCCGTCGCCTTGTCGGACCACCACATGGGTAGGCAGGCCGACGTTGCGATCACCTGTATCGTCGCTGCCGGGCAGGTAACGCGTGCTGCGCCCTTCATTTCGCTCGTTCTCGCGAGCGACGAATCGCGGGCTGCGCTCGCCGCCACCGGCAATGGCGCCTTCATCGTCGCTCTTAGCCTGGCGGACGCTATCGCGTCCCAGCGCGTGCTTGAGCTTCCGCCGGCGCGCGCAAACTTTGTTGCGTTCATTGCAGCGGTGCCTCACGGCCACGAGTGCGCGAAGCAGATTCGCCTGCGTTCAGTGTAGGATGCGCGCCGCCATGTTTTCGCCAAGCAACTCTTACCCCGGCGCGGCCACGCCGCCAGCGGCCCATGGGCGCGATCAACTGAAATGGCGACCGGACTTTGCGCGGATTCAGGGAAAGATCTACCTCGCCGTCGCAGACCAGATTGAGCACGCCATCCGGTCCGGCTTGTTCCGGCCGGGTGACGCGCTGCCTACGCAGCGGAGCATTGCTGACGATCTGGGCTTTCACCTGAACACCATCAACCGCGCGTTTCGGGAAGTCGCGCGCCGAGGCCTTATCGACAGTCGCACTCGTCGCGGCTCGATCGTTGCCTCTAGGTCCGCTGCGGTCTGAGCATCGTCGCCGCGCTCACCGTTGTCGCCGCACCGATCGCACTTTTTTCTCGCGGCCTGATCCGCGCATTTTTCCCTCATGGGGCGACGCCCCGCGAGGGAGTTGCCCTATCGTTTCCAAGAGCAACTCTCATGAGCAACAAACAGATTGATGGCCTCGCCCGTAAGCGTCAATCCGAGGCCGTCTTGACGATCAGAACTTGACTTCCGAGAGCTGCTGATTCGCGAGCACGAGATCGAAGGCGGCGGGCTGGAATGCCGCCGCCGCACCACTCAAGGAAGTGGTCGTGCTCTTCGTGCCTCGGATTGCCGATCACTTCGAGGGGTGAGTAGACCCGGGGAGTTGCACCCCGAGTCTCTCGCAGGTAGGGTCGAGAACTGGCGCGCGCACGGTAGGCTCCGGTGATCTCTCCACCGCTTTCGCGGTTGACCTCAGTCCGGCTGCCATAGTCACGTTTCCAGCTCCCGCCACGTCGAACGTAGCTTGCGGTTTTCCCGCACTACGCTCTCCTGTCTGCTTCACGTCAAGGTTTATGGGACCTATCATGCCGGGCGCGCTTTCGGTGCGACGGTACGGCGGACCCCGGTAGCCATTGAACAGCCCCAGTTCCTCATACAGCCAACACGCCCGTGTCCTGAAACTGCGGAGTTGACGGAAGCCAAACCCCAGAAAGCCGAAGCTCTCCTTGCATCTCAGATCCACGGTGCGGCTCTTCTCCTCGTTCACCTCGACCTGTAGCCTGGCAAACTCCTCCCGTAGTCGCCTGCTTACCGCCCCCAGCAGCGAGTCATGGCGCGGGTGTGCATCGATCAGCACGAAGAGATCATCAGCGAAGCGGGCATACTCGACGTAGGTATACTTCCCGTTGCGCGTGGCTTCTTTCGCCCGCTCCAGCATCCGGTCCACCTCAGTGAGGTAGACGTTACTGAGCAGTGGCGAAATAGCCCCGGCGAAATGACGGGCGAACGCACTGACGTAGGACACGTAAAGGCGCTGGGTATTGGCTGCGAGGTTGCGCACGCGCATATCATCGATCATGCGTTGGCGTAGGGGTGTCATGGTGGACTCCGCTCTGAGTGGTCACGGCAGCAAACTGCACTGCCATCGTCGCACTCGAACGGATGCGTCCCGCGGATGATCCCGGAGCCGATGTCGCTGGCCAACCACCTCCTCCTCCGTCAGCGGGTTAGTTCAATGACGGATATCGCAACTGACTGGACTGAGTGTCTGGCTATGCCGCTTCGCAGCGGGTCATTCATCCTGGAGAACATTAAGTGCGTCATCCCTGCGTTGCCATTTCCGCTACGCGGCGTCGATTGCGACAACCATTCTGTCTCCGGGGGCGATACCTGAGGCAACGAACGTCGAATGCGCGAGGCGCAACAGCACGTCGCCGAATGTAGCGCTTCCGGTCAAGTACCGACGGAGATTAGGAGAGCCGAGGTCTGCCCGACGCATCGCCGAGAAGCGCATGTTCCGCATGACTGGTTCACTCGCGATGATTCGCTCGAGCATACCTAGGGCGTGTTCACACTAACTTAGTTTGATCGTATACTTTGGTGATGGAAATCACCGAAGCGCAATATCAACGGATCGAGCATTGTCTGCCGCGACAACGCGGCAACGTCAGCCTGACGAACCTGCAAGTGCTCAATGCGATTCTTTATGTCGCCGAGCACGGCTGCAAATGGCGCGGACTGCCGAAGCGTTTCGGTCGATGGCATACGATCTACACGCGGATGAACCGCTGGTCCAGAAGTGGCGTGCTGGATCGCGTGTTCACGGAATTGCAGCGTGCACAGCTCGTTCGCATCAGGATCGAGGCTGTCTCGCTGGATAGCACGATGATAAAGGTTCATCCTGACGGCACCGGTGCGTTAAAAAAACGGACCTCAGGCAATCGGAAAGTCCCGAGGCGGATGGACGACCAAGATTCATATGGTTGCCGCGGATGCTCGAACAGCCATAACGTTCGCGCTTTCTGCCGGCCAAGCGGGTGACGCGCCGCAGGGACGCGAATTGCTCAGGAGGCTCGGGCCGGCCAATCGGCCGCTGCACCTGTTGATGGACAAAGCGTACGAAGGCGACGAAACCAGGCAACTGGCACTCGATCTCGGCTTCATCCCGATTGTTCCGCCAAAAAGCAACCGCCTTGAGCCGTGGGAATACGATCGCGAAATGTACAAGCGCCGCAACGAGGTCGAGCGGCTGTTCCGGCGCCTCAAAGGCTTTCGCCGGATCTTCTCCCGATTCGACAAATTGGACGTCATGTTCGTCGCCTTCATCAACTTCGCACTTATTGTCGACGGCCTTAGATAGTGTGAACACGCCCTAGTCGAAGATACAGCAATGGCTCGAAATCGAGCCCGGCACCACGGCAAAGGAGCTGCATGAGTGTATCATCGCCATGGCTCCCACCATGTAATCCAACGCCCAGTTGCGCACACCCTGCGGCGCCGTGTCAAGGCGTGGCAAACGAATCGAGCGGAATCTGGTGACCAGGACACTCGGCACCGCAAGACCATTCAACCGTAACAATCACCCGGGCGTAACATCATCCCGTGCGGCAACACGCAGATCGACCGAATTCGCGGTCACGTTTTGGAACGCAGAATGCCTGCCATCGGCGCTCCACAGCGGCTATCCCGCGCAAGCGTTTTCGGGAGCGCCACGGGGCGACGTTGCACCGCTGGGCACCTGCGCGAGAGCAAAGCTTGTCCCCAGCCCCGGGATGCCGTGGCCGCCGCCTGAATCACGACGGCCGTGGTGTCGCCAGGCCCAGTGAGGCGCAGCGCACGAGCCAGCTACCTGTGCTCAATCTCGATACGATCGCCGCACGTTCCTGCCTATCTGGATCCGGTGAACATCGAACTGCTGGGTCTGTATCGCAAGCTCGCCTTCGCATCGCCCCCCAGCCAATACCTACTTCTTCCTTTAACCGCTGACGAGTGCGTAAGCTATTTTTGTCATCGCGCTGGTTTTCCGCCAGCATTCGTAAATGCTCAATAATCAGTCGATCCCCTCGGCTACGTGACCTCCTGGCCCCTGCCGGGCCACCAATAGAGGGACAAACTCTCTAAAGAACTCTCTAAAGTGTTCTTCGAGTCCTGCCACGTACATGCCTTTTCCGAGGCAGCAGCAGCCAGCGCCCCTACCAGCGCAGCGGCCCTCAGCGCACCACAGAGCACCATCTCTAACTTCTTCATAACTGTTTCCCCGTTCGGCTAACGTTAATATTACAAACCAATGTCGATTAAAATCACTTGCCGATATTGCCCACCACAATCACATACATCGCGCGATCCTTCCTGCAACCGACAGAGGAAGGCATCAAATATATCTAAGTTAATCCGAGTCGCCACTGATCCGTACATTCATTCCGGACCAAAGCAACTGGAATATTCCGCACACTCCCCGCAGCTTGATGTCCGGCAGACGTTCAACGCCTCGCTCTCGCAAAGTTCCTTGTAGAGAAATTTCTTCCATTTCATGCCGTGAACGTTCTTTTTAGCAAGCGTCGGGAACCAGTACGCCAGCAGCGCCGATAATTCTCCGCGCGAAGGAAAGCGTAATTCCTGCCATAAATGTCTGTTTCCTGCGCAGGCGCAGGCCAGCGCGTGCGAGATGCAATGGATCTCTGTCGTTGTGCCCACCCCCGGATTGGCGTGTGCCTTTAACAACATTACAAGATCGATATCGTCATAACGCGGCCCGCGTTGTGACTCCGCGGCTGGCGCGCCAAAGTAAAGGCCCAGTGAACTCTCGGCTTGGGGGAACCAGCGAGCAAGCAGCCAGTGTGTTTCTTCGGCGTTCAGTCCGGGGATAGGCAATCTTCCCGTACCGCCTTCGTGAACCGCCGCGGCGAGCACACCGGCGACCGCAAGCACCGTCAAGTCTTCCGGGTTTATTGCATGGCGCATCAGCGCCGCGTAGTAATCCATAGGGCTCCTCTCTGCTCATACTTGAGCCGCAGCATGTGTGTAGCACGCTTTCGGGCATATCTTCGCACATGCCGTGCAGCCAACGCAGAGACCCCGATGCGCAATCGTCATGACCTTCTTTTCATGCTCGTCCTCGTCTTCATCCAACGGAACATGATCGCCCTCTCCGTCGACGCCTAACAGTTGAAGTACGCCGCGCGAACACACCCGGAAGCATCGTCCGCATCCAATGCATTTTTCTTCATCGAGTAAATCTACAAAGTGCGGTATCCAGACCTCTCCGCTCGGGAGTACCACACTAAAAAGATGGCTCATTTCGAGGTCCGGAAGTTCAATCGGAAGCCGGGACCGCCGCCCGACGTGCCTGCATCAGCGCGGCATGCGCGTCGTGACAGCGTTGCGCGACTGTCATTATCTGCTCCCAACTCGTTGGCAGATCTTCCGACAGATCATGTAGATCCATCTTGGCCTGCGTGGCCAACGCGTTGAGTTTTTTCAGGCGCGTCTTAAGCTCCTGTGAATCGTTATTCATGATGCCCTCCTTATCGTACGACGCGCTACAGGCGTCACTGGCAACAAGATCCGCCATATACCGAGATCGGTTTCAACTAAGGGGCGCCTCATCGTCCCCTGCAAAATCGTACGATCGGCCACGTTCCCTAGTTAGCTTCTTGCGCAACCATGGAGGCGGCGTTCCTTTCAGAACCTCGCTCAGCTTGATTAAAATCTCCTGGATCGGCGTAGGCTGCGCCACTTTCACTGGATGGACCTTAAGCGCTACCACGCGCGCAGCCGCGGTACCGCCTATGGCCGCGACATACAAGATTACGCAGTCGCGGATCACTTCGAGCCTCGGCGCAAGTTTCTCATCATCGGCGTCTTGCACCAGCTTGTCTCCGAAATCAAAAATCTGTAAAAGTGTAAACCCTTCCGTAGTCACGTCGTAGACCGCAATGCTTTTCGCCCAGCCAAAATGAGCGTCGACGTGCACTTTGTCCTGTGTCGCAAATGCGATCTTCATGCGCTGCTCTCCTCATCAAGTTCAATTTACGGCATGTAACACCCTTCTCCTAAATCTAATCCTAGACCGAAACATCAGGACCGACCGATGATTGCGGCAGTTTCCAGTCGCCGGGATGAGGTTGCGAGATCCTCTCGACCATGAGATTGGCAATCTCGAAGACAAGATTCATTGTGCCGCGATAGCCTATCTGGCAACGATGGGCGTTGCCGACGCGGTCAAATACCGGAAAGCCCGCGCGCATGAGCGGCTTTCCGAGGCGACCGGCCATCTGCCTGCCGTGCGAATGCGTGATCAGCAGGTCGCAATTACTCGCGCCTCGTTCCATGTCCTCCAAGTCCCCCAATATGACCTCATTTGCCGGCAACAGCGCATGTGATGCCGAAGCAGTGGTACTAATGCAAACAGATAGTTCCGCGCCCATTTCACGGAGCAGCGAACCGATCGAAAGCAGTAGGTCCGGCTCCGCACCGATCGCCACCTTGAGACCACCGGTATAAAAATGGCTGTCGAGCATCGCATCCAGTAGTTGGCTGCGCTGCCGGCGATACCGGGCCGGGACTGCACGCCCCGAAAGTTGTGCAAGGAGATGCAAGAACCGGTCGTTCGGCTCCAACCCCGTTAGGCGCTCGATGATTTCGAACGGCACGCCGGCAATTGCTTCGACTGCCTTGGCGGCGTCGCGCGTTTGCTCACCCACGCCAATTGTGAATGAGGACGCCCCCGCGGCACGGATCTGATCAACCGTCGTTCCGCCCAGCGTCGTGCCACGCCACACTGAATCAAGGTGGCCGTCGAGGGACCCAGAAACATCTGGAAGTACAATCGGCTCCAGCCCGAATGCGCAAATAATCTCGCGAAGCTCGTCGATGTCGCCGGGCGATAGATGACTGCCCGGCACCAGATTGATCTGCTGACGTACCGTCGGCAACGGCTTCACCAGCGTCTCGACGATCGCGGTCACAGCGTGCCTGTAGCCGTCCTCAAAGGCGCCCACATAGTCCGGTGTCGAAACGACGACAAGTTCAGTATCGTCGAGTTCGCGCTTGCGTCTTCGCACCATCGCGAGATGCCCCTCCATATCTTCACCGTTCGTTTCAGTCAGGCCCGTCGTGCAGAGCACAACGATCTTAGGCGACGCGCGCTTGTGAATGTTCAGTAGTGCGGTCTCTACGTTCTCGTATCCGCCGAGAATTGTGGTGACCTCGCTCATCGCCGTTGTTTGCAGCGGTATGGCTTCTTTGAAATGGCGCACCAGTAGCACGAGCGCGAACGATGTACAGCCCTGCGAGCCGTGCATCACCGGCATGCATGCGTCAAGTCCCATGGCTGCGTAGGTCGCGCCGAGCGGTTGACTCATTTTTAGCGGATTAACGGTACAGGCCTTTTCTGACTCGACTACTATCGCCATAATATGTGCCCCTCTGTGAAACTCAACTCGATACCGAAGCGCGTAAGTTCAAATCGTAATCCTCATCGTCTGCGCCCTTCGGAATCGAATTGATGTGCCCGGAAAAACTAAGAATCCCCTCGCGATGCTCTGCTCCCTCGTCCCACGGTGCAGGAATACGCACCTGCTGCCAGACCGGGTTATGGATCGCACGGTCGATCTCCTGCATCAATTTGACAATGCCCTCGTACCCAGCGTATGGGTGGTGTCGTTCCTGATTCACATCGAGCCACGGCATGCGCGCTTTCAGCGCGACAAACTGCGAGCGCCCGCCGGACAGCATGATGTCGGCCTTCGCATCCCGGAGCATGTTGTACATCTCGCGTGCCGTCAAATTGTCGACCATGCGCGTGTCATCGCCCATGATGTCCTGGATTCTTTCCTTGTCCGCCTCCGTGCTCTTCTTCACACTAGTGCCGACGATCTTGAGCCCTGCCTCTTGCAACGCCGCGACCACTGACCACGACTTCACGCCGCCCGTGATTAGCAGCACACGTTTACCGTCGAGCCGCTGCCTGTACGGAGCAACACGCTCCCATACGCGCGCCTCTTCTGCGGTGACAAGGTGCTCGGTGCGCACGATAAGATCCTCGGGTGCACCCTGCTCCACCAGTAGTCTCGCAACCCGGCGCAACGCGTCGCTCATGTCGCCAATTCCATAGAATGAACCCTCGATGTATGGAATACCGTAGCGCTTCTCCATTTTTGTCGCGACGTTGAGCATGGACCTGGAGCACACCACCATGTTGACCTTCGCGCAGTGTGCGCTCGCGATCTCGCTATAGCGGCCGTCTCCCGAGATGCAGGACAGGATCCGGATGCCGAGCGCCTCGAACAACGGCCTTATCTGCCACAACTCGCCCGAGAGGTTATATTCACCGATAAGATTGATATCGAATGGTGTCTTGTACGCCGGCTCGCGCGTACCGATCACGTGATCGAGAATCGCCTCCCCCGCGAGCTTGTTGCCGAAGTTTTTAGATCCTGCGAAGCCGGGCGCATTCACCGGTATGATGGGCTTACCGAACTTTTCCGACGCGTGCTTGCATACGGCATCTATGTCGTCGCCGATCAATGCAGTCACGCACGTCTGATAGACGAAGACGGCGGGGGGATCATACTTTTCCAGAATTTCGCGCAGACTCGCGAAAAGCCGCCTCTCGCTGCCGTAAATTACATCGAGTTCATTGATATCGGTAGTGAACGCAGTGCGGTAGAGAGTCGGCCCAGACGAAGCCGAATGGCGGTTGTCCCAAGAGTTGCCCTCACATGCAATAGGCCCGTGCACCAGGTGTGCAACGTCGACCACGGGCTGCAATGCGATCCGCGCGCCGTCGAATGCGCATCCGCCAGCAGCCGCCCCCGGCGAAACCTGCTTCGAACAGCCTTGCTTTCGCTCCTTTTCGTTCTTCGCGAGGTTTTTTGCGCAACCCGGTTCGTTGAAGATCTCGACAGCCCTCGTCTTTAGCCACATCGTGGAGTCCCGACAATAGAAGTCCACGACTACAGGCAAATTGCGTGCCACCATCGCAGGCCCGTGTCAGCGGTCATAGCGGCGCTATGCCGAAGCCGGATTTGTCGTCCTTGCTACCTGTGTTGAAGAAGTTGAACCAATCACTACAGTGATGCGACAGGCAAGAGCCTGCCGGTAGCCTTCTCGCCCAGTTTCTCCAAATGCACGCGCGCAACCGTCTCGGCCGTCAGAAGCGGCGCAGCTTGATCCCATATTTACGCAGTGCGTAGCCGATCTGCCTCGGCGTGATATGCAGGAGTCGTGCGGCCTTCGCTTGTACCCATCCACAGCGCTCCATTGCCCACACAAGCTGCTCCCGCTCGCCCCCCGGTCTGTCGCTACCGCTTGGCGTCGCGAAGCTACCCCCATTCCAATCACCGGCACTTACGTTCGCCAGGGCATTCGGCACTTCACTGTTTGGAGCGTCCAACGTTCGGGCAGGACGCACAGCGTCTTCTCGTTCGATGTAATGCAATTCCTTTGTAAGGCACCGGCCTCTCCCACACAGAAAGGAAAAACAATCTATTGTGTCGTGATCCGCCATTGTCGCGGTACGCTCAACGCAATTTTCCAGTTCGCGCACATTGCCAGGCCAGTAGCAGCTGGACAGAACCCGAAACGCTTGCTCATTGAAATGCAGAGACCGACGATTGTCGCGGTTAAATCGATCTAGAAAGTACTGCGCCATTGCCGGAATGTCCTCACGGCGTTCACGCAAAGGCGGCAAAAGGATACTCACGACGTTGACGCGGTAGTAGAGATCCGCACGAAATTCCCCCGCCTTCACCATTTGTTCGAGGTTGCGGTTCGTGGCAACGATCAGCCGAACGTCTACTTTTACCGGGGTGGTGCCACCCACCCGCTCGAACTCGCGTTCCTGCAAAACCCGCAACAATTTGGCTTGGAACGACGGCGAGATGTCGCCGATCTCGTCGAGGAAAAGTGTCCCGCCGTGCGCCAGTTCGAATCGCCCTTTGCGCTGGAATTGCGCACCGGTAAACGCTCCCTTCTCATGACCGAACAATTCGCTTTCTAGCAGTGTCTCTGTTAGCGCCGCACAGTTCAGTGAGATGAACGGCTGGTCCTTGCGGGGGGATAACCGGTAAATCGCGCGCGCGATCAACTCCTTCCCAGTTCCGCTCTCGCCGCGCAAAAGCACCGTCGTCCGCGTAGGTGCTACTTGATGAACTTGCGAAAAGACGCGCTGCATGGATGCAGATTCTCCGAGCACATTGTCGATATGATACAAATTCCGGTCTGCGTTGACCTCTCGTCTCATCTCCTGTCGCGCGGTTTGGCGCATCTGGCCCGACGCACGATCGAGCAGAAGTGCCTGGCCCATCGGCGCCGCGACGACCTTCATGAGTTGGAGGTCGCTAGCGAAGGCGCGCTGTCCGTCAGTATTCTCACAAAACGCGACCAGTACGCCGAGTGGCCGCCCTTCATACGGGATCTGCGCCCCGAGCAGTGCCACATGCTCACCTTCCAATTCGTCGAACATTTCGATGCTGTCCACGAAGAGCGGTTCGTCACGCAATTTCGCCACCACCACCGCCGAATCGTTCGTGTGTATTCGCCCCAATACCCCGTCATGGGGCAGGAAACGCAGACGTTCGCGCCAGTCCGCTGACAACCCCGTGCCACACACGCCCCCCAAATGGCCGTCTGGTTCAGCAACCGCAATAAACGCAGAGCGCCATCCACACGCATGCGACAGGTAACGCAGAGATCTCTCCAACGTCCTTTCGGTATCTCGGGACGAGGTCAACGTCTTCACTACTTCGTAGACCACATCAAAGTTGAGATGACTCTCATTGACATCGAAATGCGACATAGATCTGAACTCCGGAAATTGCACGTCAGCGCCGCGGGACCCGAGTCCCAACACAATGAATTGCCGCGCTACATTTGCGCAAGCCACGGTGAATTCCTGCCGAAACGGGCACGAAAGCCGACAAAACAGACAAAGACGACACAATCGCAGTCGTGGTGTCGGAGATGCGACAAAAGACACGAGGTATCTTTGTACGCAGATTGGATACTATCGAAGAAAGACGTAGGTTTTGCGACAAATTTTGGTCCGCACGGCAGTCTATGTTTAAAAATGTACGAGCCGAACTTGATTTGTGAGGAAGTAGCATGGCTGCGCGTGAATTAGAGAATACGCGCCACGTAGCGTTAGTGCTCGATTCAAGTGACAGGACGTTTTATCGCCTGCACCTCTATTTGGCGCGCCGAGTTTCGGCCTTTCGACGCGTTTTGCCTCAGATGCCCATCAGTTTGAAGCACGTAGCGGCAAGCCTGCTGACTCTCCGTCTTGTGCACCGTCTCCGAGAGTACTCAGTTGCAGCGAACGGAAGAGAAAACGCTGAAGTGCGTTGGCGGCAGCCGAGCGGTCCTCTAAGCGCCCAGGACTAAAGAGACCGAATTCCGCCACCGGCGGCAGCGGCAACCCTACTGCGCGGGCATCGATCGCACGCATCGTATCGCGGCGCACCTGCCAATCCAGAAGTAGCGCAACGCCGAGCCCAGCCTCAACGGCTGACTGAACCGCCGAGAGGCTCGTGCTTTTGCAGGCCACGCGCCAAGCGATACCTGCTTCAAGCAACGTGGCAAAATAACTCTCCTGCCATCGGCATGCACCGCCGAATGCAACAATCGGCAGCGGACCGTCTCCGAGATCAGCATTGCGTGTGCGCGCGGCCGCCCAGTGAAGGGGATGTTGCCAGGTGACGAGAGGTTCCGCGGGGATCAGCGCGGGATCACCAATCGCGAAATCGAGTGTATTGCTCATGAGCCGCTGCGATAAGGCCGGACTCGCATCAACGACGATCTCCAGGGCAACATCAGGAAACAATGTCGAAAATTGCCGCAGTGCATGGCGGAGGTGACTCATGGCGATGTGCTCGGGAATTCCGATCTTCACGGTACCCGCAACTTCACCCGAATTAAGGGCGGAACGGGCCGCAAGGCCGACTTCAAGCAACTTGTGTGCATACGGCAACAGAACGTTCCCCGCAGAGGTCGGCTTCACGCCGCGCGGTGAGCGTTCAAGGAGGCGCTGCCCGACTTCGTCTTCGAGCCGCCGAAGCGCCATGCTGACGGCAGCCTGTGTACGATGGAGCTCCATGGCAGCATTGCTCACACTGCCGGCTTCCACTACCGTCACGAACGTACGCAGTAGCGTGCTGTCGAGATCGCGGATCATCAATTTCCCTCATTCAAACATAAAGATTATCAGCTTATACCACGCATACAGCTGCGGTTAATATCCTTCCGTCGCCCACGTAGACAGCATGGGCGCGCCAAAAACGAATGAGAATGAAGCCTAGATAGGGGGTTGCCAAAAGCATTCGCTGTGTTTAAGGAAGCGAAGGGGTCAGTTGTCGGTTGACAGAAATCATTTAGATGCGATGGCGTTTTTCAAAGCGGACTGCTCTGCGCTCTCGGGCGACCCGGTTTCGGGCCACTCGAGAGCGGTGGGCCCCTTCAACGCCGTTTCGTCGCACGCCGACCGGTGCGCAGTTTCGAGGTCAATCGTAGAGACTTTCGCAATCCGAGCGAGCCATCATCGCCTCGAAAGACGAGCGGATCGTGTCTCCGGTTCATTCGCCGCCGACCCGCAACCCAGCGCGCCGCGTTCGCTCCTTCTCATCTTATCTGGAGATCACATGAATACACCCAACGATCGGGTTCGCTTCGAGGAGCTTGCCCAGCACGCCATGGACCAGATACTCGCGATTTCGCCGGAAACCGCTGCGTTCCACCGAGGCGACTGGATCGATAGTGAGTACTATCGCCGCCATCTCATCGAAACCGTGTTACGCATGCGTCTCAACAACGAGGTAGGCGCATTCGCGCTTTACAAAATCAGCGGCCAGGATAACTCGCTCGCGCAGATGCTCGCGCAGCACCTCGCGCAAGAATATGGGCAAGAATGCCATCTTCTGCATGACATCGAGAGGTTCGGGCTTACCGCAGCAAGCGTGGAAAGCATTAGACCATTCAATAGCACAGACAAGCTAATCGGATATCTCTACCTAAGCATCGTCCGCGATGGCCCGCTCCCTACGATGCTCTGGAACTGGTTTCAGGGATGGTATTCGGGCCGCTATAACAAGGTCATCGCGCACTCAGCCGCGCGCGCATTCGGACACGATCAAGTAAAAGGTACGCTCAGCCACATTGAGTACGCCGAATCGCGGAGTCTCGAAGATTCCACATGGATCGCTCTGAGGCTCGCGATCAGCGGCTGGGGCGGAACGGGGAAAGCAGAAATCTATTTGAACAACTTTGTCGGAATGATTCACGAGTATTTCGAAGAGTTGCGTGTGGCGACCCTACCCCGGCCGGAAACGGGCACTGAACAGGCGGCACTCAAATGACCGCCATCATCGTTATTGAGCCGCGCTCGTCCGGGACCGCACTTGTCGCCTCAGCTGTACGGCTTGGCATGGCCACCCACGCGTATTCAGCCAACCGCGATGAGCCCCCCCTGTCACGCGAACTGCTCGCCGCTTCGGTGCCGTACGCCGTGGTAGATACTGACTCGCCGAACGCCGTGGCGGCCGCTGCAAGCGCCATCGGCGTCGATGCGATCGTACCCGGTGTACCCGGTTGCGAATACGCAACCGGCGTAGCAGCTGAGTCAGCGGCGCTCCTCGGTCTTCCACATTTGCAGCCGGAAGCGGCAGCACCCACGCACGACAAATACCGCAGCCCCATGCATCTCGCCGCCGCCGGACTGGCGGTTCCTTTGTTCGCCCTCGTTGTACATCGTCGCGACGCCATGACAGCCGCTTTACGTGTAGGTTTTTTAGCTGCCCGCAAGCCTGTCCGAGGAGGCATGCATGGGACGTACGTCAACTCTCTTTCCCAGTTGCAACTTGCGGTCGAGTGCGCCATGCATCACGGCGTTGTCGATGTCGGCCACAAGACCGGCAACGTGTTGCTCCTTGAACAGTATCCGGAGGGCCCAGAGTGCTGCATCGAAGGCTACGTCAGCAGCAAGCACGGACCCCGCGTCGTCGCCGTAACCGAAAATCTCTTGAGCGCAGAGCAGCATCTCGCGAAAATGGGCCAATTTGCCGAAGCCTCTTTGACCCCGGACCAAAGAGCCGCGCTCGTCACTTACGTCGAGCACGCAGCGGTGCAGATTGGACTGACCCTCGCTGTTTTCCACGCCAAAGTGCGCATAACACGCGACGGTCCGGTGCTGATCAAGATCGCGGCCTGCCTCGGAGGTGATCGCACCTGCCGGCTGATCGAACTCAGCAGGTCAATCTCTCTGCCAGAAATAACGATACGTAGCCACCTCGGCGATCCTGAGCCAGCCCACGATGCCGATGCAAAAGCTGCCGTGTGTGTCAGCGGCGTACGGTCCTTCGCACCGGTAGTGCGACACCGCCGCCGTCGAACGCGTTCGCGCCAGACCAGGTTTCCAGGAAGTGGAGGTCCATTCTCATATCGGCCGCACAGTGCCACAACGAGCGGCGACGAGCGACCGTGTCGCCATGTGTTGTGCATCGCGCCTGTTCGCCCGACCCGCGATTCGCGCCTTGCCGAAGCGCTGAGAACACCCGGATCCCGTCGCGCCTGTAACCGTATTTGAACGGTTTGCACTCCATGACAACCAACTACCCCGCCCCTCGTAGCCGCATAGTCGTGCTTAACCGTTGGTCCGACGGCTTCGCAGCCTACCATCGCTACATCGATCATGCTGCGAATAAGGTCGCTTACATCTGCACGCCGAACGGCGCCGCTGCGCTCGACGCTTCTCAAACCGCGCACGTTGAAGAGCTATCCGACATCCTTGATGAAGATGCGTTGCATAAGGCCATGAACTCCTGTCACGCGGCGCTCGGCGGCATCGACAGGCTGATCGCATTGTCCGAATTCGACCTTCTGAAGGCCGCGCGACTGCGCAATTCGTTCAATATTCCTGGCGATCTTCCCGATACCGTCGTGCGCTTTCGCGACAATGGCGCTATGAAGCATACCGTTGCTGCCGCGGGCCTGCGTGTGCCGCGCGTTGCAGCGTTGGAAGATGTGGCCTTTGCAAAAGTAAATTCGCCCCCTGTGATGCGCTTTCCGATCATTGTAAAGCCACGTACCGCCGCAGCAAGCCTAGACGTACGGCGCATAGACACCCGTGCCCGGTTGGATATGTTGTGGCCGACACTACCGCTGGTTGAGTACGAGTGCGAGGAGTACGTCGAAGGGCCCGTCTATCACGTTGACGGTTTCGTGCGCGACGGCACATGGGTAATCGCGCGCGTGTCCCGCTACATCAACACCCGTCTTCAGTTTGCACAAGGAAAACCCCTGGGCTCGGTGATGCTCGACCCGGGACCGCTGAATGATGCGGCTCTTGAATTCGCGGCCGCATGCCTGCGAGCGCTCGCCCTGAGTAATGGGCCGTTTCATCTCGAGATAATCGGAGCTTGCGACGGATTCTATTTTCTGGAAGTCGGTGCCCGTGTCGGCAGTGGGGAAATTCCCTTTCTTTTCCACGAATTGTACGGCGTCGACCTCTTTGACCTCTGGGTCACCCACCAATCAGGTGACGAGGCGCGGTTCGCCGCACGGGCGCAGGCGGCGTTAATCGCGTCAACCTCGTCCACACGCGGGGGATTCCTGATGCTGCCAGAGCCAGTCGGCAAAGTATTCGTCGGCGCACAATTGCCGAACGCTATCCCGGGGCTTTACGAAGCTGTCTTCCCAGCGAGACGTCACTTATTCAACGGTTCCAGCCGCACTGGCAACATCCTCGCACGCTTCCGCTATCGCGGCGCATCGGAGGAAGAAATCGACAAGGCAATTCGTGCAACGCTGCGCGATTTCCGCTACACGCTGGCGGAGAACGTGGCGCTCACCGAATAGCCGTACACATGACGCGTCACGCTATGCAAGACTTTGCGCCTCCTCCAACAATAGCTCGCGCATCCAGATACTTGCCGGATCACCACTATGCAGCGCAGGCCATTGAACAGCCTCAGTGAAAGTGGATAGCGGAAGCGGTACTTCGGCGATCCGCAGAGCAGAGGCCTCCCCGAGATGCCTGGCCAGCCTCAAAGGGATCGTCGCAATGCGACGCGTACCTGATAGCACCGCCGGAACAAGGTGAAATGTCGGGACGACGATCTCTTCACGCCTTCTGAGACCGAGGTCCAGCAGGAAAAACTCTTCGATTGAAGGCCTGCGTGCCCGCCCGAACCTCACTGTAACGTGTCCCATTGACATATACCGGTCGAGCGAAATCTGCTCCGACAACTGCTTGTTTGCAGGACAGCCGACACACACGAGCTTCTCGTCGAAGAGTGGCGCTTTCGGGTTAATATCCGGCAGCAATAGATCGGGCAGAATCAAAAAATCGGCGTCGCCACGCCGCAGTAGATCTCCAGGCTCGTCGTCTGGGAAAATCAATTCGAAACTTACTGCGGGAGCCTCGCGCGCAACGCGTTTAATGACCTTCTGGAAGTAGACGAGAGTCATGAAATCAGAGAGGCAGACCCTGAACCGGCGATCCGACTTTGCCGGCTGGAAGACGTCGCGCGAGATGATGGAAAGCTGGATATGCGATAGAGCCTCCCGCACCGGTCCGGCAAGCTCTATCGCCCGTGATGTGGGCACAAATTCTCGGCCTCTCATCACAAAGAGGTCGTCGCGAAAATAGTCTCGTAACCGCGACACCGCTGCACTCATGGCAGGTTGGCTCAAATTGATGTCGCGTGCCGCAAGCGTGACGTTACGCTTCGCCATCAATGCGTCCAACGCGACGAGAAGATTCAGATCGAGGCCTTTGAAGCGCATCTTTAATTATCCGCTTTGTGGATGATACATATCGAAACAATCGATTGTACAAATTTATTGAGGTCCCGCAAAGTTACGGCAATCCGGCTTGATATGCAAGTCACTAATATGAGTATTCCCGTCGTTCTACTGAACGACACTCAACATCAAGTCCCAGATATTGATCCGCAACGTGGCATTTCGCGGTTGCGACTTGGGCTGGTTCCCGGGTAAACGGTGACTCATCCAAAGATGAGTGAAAGACCATGAGAAGACTCAGCGATTGTGAAATGCCGCAATTTATTTCTGAAGTGCTAAACATGCGTGAACGTAACGGAGAGCGTCGTAAGGTTTACCTTACCTTTGACGACGGACCACACCCGATATGGACACCAAAAGTACTAGATCTGCTGGCGCGGCAACAGGTACCGGCAACCTTCTGTGTACTCGGCACCTACGCGGCTGAGTATCCGGAACTGATCCGGCGCATGGTTTCGGAAGGCCACCATGTCGCGAATCACAGTCTCTCCCATCGGGACTTGTCGAAATGTGAGCCGGATCAGATAAGGCACGAGATAGCGGAAGCGAACTCGCTTATCCAGCGTGCTTGCCCAGCGGCAACGGTGCGATATATGCGTGCGCCGTATGGAAAATGGACGAACGAAGTTATAGCCGAATCCATGAAAGCGGGACTAACGTCCCTCCACTGGTCCGTAGATCCACGAGATTGGTCCCGTCCGGGTGCAGACGCGATTGTCGATTCCGTACTGACGTCGGTGCTGCCCGGCTCGATCGTACTGCTGCACGACGGGTCTCCTCCGGAAGAGTGCGACTTGCATGATCGCGATGCTTCGCGTGAGCAGACTGTCATTGCACTATCACGCCTGATTCCACGATTGAAGGAAAGGGGCTTCGTCATCAGTTCGCTTCCGTAAGTTCAACCGAAAATCTCGCTTAATGAGTATCTCTGGCCCAGAGCTGCTCGACAGGTGGACGATATACTCCATTAGAAACGTTTCAGCAATAGACCCAGGTGTGCGCGCTGACCTACGGCTAGCACTAAGGAAATACTGACCCCGGATGCAGGCATTGGATGATCTGATTTTCAGTCGACGCCGATGGAAGCCTCCTGGACGACATCGGTACCATGAGGTGCGTTACTGGACATTTTTCTCGTACGCAAAACCGTGTCTTTCCTGCCCTATGAAGAAACGCCAAACCTACAGGCACGAGAATAATTGCCCCTCGAATCGAGCGTGAACCTTAGATGATATTTCCACGCCTGACTCCCGCGCCATCGCTCACGGCAGGCCTGTACTGAGAATCCCAACGTCTCCTAGCACACTGACCTGATGAACATTTCTGCCGCAATCAACACTACATCTGTCCTACTATATGCGTCACTTTCGGCCATCTATAAAAGCGCGCAGGTACTTCATACTCTACCGACTAGCGGCCGACCTGCATACGTCAACGTATCCAAGACCGAGTATTTGCCGGACATCGACGTCATCGTCCCGTGCTTTAACGAAAACCCAGAAACGCTGCGGGCGTGTCTCGACTCGATTGGCGCCCAGGACTACGCGGGCGGCATCAGGGTCCACGTGGTCGATGATGGATCCGCCAACCGCGATGCGTTGAAGGTGGTGTATCGGGAGCACGAACATGATCCGCGATTCAACTTCCTGCTTCTTCCAAAGAATGCGGGAAAGCGTAAAGCGCAAATCGCCGCAATACGTTCTTCGACCTCGGAACTCATACTTAACGTAGACTCGGACACCACTCTGGCTCCGGATGCAGTAAACAAACTCGTGCTGACAATGAGTGACCCATCGGTCGGTGCAGCCATGGGGCAATTGATAGCCAGTAATCGCAGCGACACGTGGCTGACCCGCCTGATCGATATGGAATACTGGCTTGCGTGCAACGAGGAGCGCGCGGCTCAAGCGCGATTTGGCGCTGTGATGTGCTGCTGCGGACCGTGTGCGATATATCGGCGCACAGCGCTTCTTCTGCTTCTGGACCAGTACGAAACGCAAATGTTCCGGGGCAAGCGCAGCGATTTTGGCGAAGACCGCCATCTGACAATTCTCATGCTCGCGGCGGGCTATCGAACGGAGTACGTTCGAGATGCAGTCGCCGCGACCGTCGTTCCAGACAAGCTGCGGCCGTACCTGCGCCAGCAATTGCGCTGGGCGCGAAGCACCTATCGCGACACGCTGCTCTCCCTCCGCCTTTTGCCTCGTCTTGACCGCTACCTAACTCTTGACGTGATCGCGCAAAATATTGGCTCTCTGCTGCTCGCCATTTCAATGATCTCCGGCTTTTTGCAGATATTGCTCACAGCCACGGCTCCTTGGCAGGCATGCTTCGTCATTGCTTCAATGACTGGGGTCCGCTGCTCCGTTGCTGCCATTCGCGCTCGCGAGCTTCGATTTCTTGGATTTTCAGTGCACACACTTATAAACCTATTGCTCCTGCTTCCGCTAAAAGCATACGCTCTATGTACCCTGGACAACAGTGACTGGCTTTCTCGCAGTTCTGCCGTCGAAGACGGCGGCGAGCACCGTGCTCCCAAGAGTGAGTAATGCGTAGCCTCGCGCGCTCACCAGGGAATCTTCCTTAAACAGTGGTCTGTATACATTTCTGGCTCCATGTCTAATGCGACGATCACGTTCTCGAGTGTAAAGAAATCCTACGGCGGTAAGCTTGCCGTTGACGGATTGTCCTTCCGTGTAGGGCCCGGCGAGTGCTTCGGTCTGCTCGGGCCTAATGGTGCAGGCAAAAGCACTACCACTCGAATGGTGCTAGGTATGGCGCTGCCTGACGCAGGCGTGATTACCGTCCTCGGGGAACCGGTGCCAGCGCGGGCACGCCTAGCGCGCAGGCGCATTGGCGTCGTTCCGCAATTCGACAACTTGGAGCCAGGTTTTAGTGTGAGCGAGAACCTGCAGCTCTTCGGGCGCTACTTTGGGATGAGCACAGGCGAAATCGAGGCGGTGGTCCCGTCCTTGCTGCAGTTCGCACATCTCGAGGACAGGGCTCACGCACGCGTCACCGAGTTGTCGGGCGGAATGAAGCGCCGTCTAACCATTGCACGCGCGCTTATCAACGATCCGCAACTTATTGTCATGGACGAACCGGCGACAGGGCTAGATCCGCATGCGCGCCACCTCATCTGGGATCGTTTGCGCTGCTTACTCGCACGCGGCAAAACGATTCTTCTCACTACTCATTTCATGGAAGAGGCAGAGCGATTGTGCGATCGACTATGTGTAATCGACAGAGGACGCAGCATTGCGGAGGGTGCACCTGATGCGTTAATCCAGGAGCAGATTGGAAGTCACGTTCTCGAGATATACGGCGGCAACCCTCATGAACTCAAAGCGCTGCTGATGTCGTTTGCACAGCGTACAGAGGTAAGCGGTGATGCACTGTTCTGCTACACGGCCGATCCACAACAGGTATGCACGCGACTGAGCGAGCGTACAGGTCTGCGTATTGTGCAACGTCCCGCGAACCTGGAAGACGTTTTTCTTCGGCTGACCGGGCGAGAAATGAAGGATTGAATAATGCGCGAAGTGTTTATGATTGCCCTACCCGGCAACGCCTGGAATTGGCGCACAGTATGGCGGCGCAATTATCTAGCGTGGAGAAAAGCGGCACTGATCTCCGTTCTCGGCAACCTTGCGGACCCGATGATGTACCTTTTCGGTCTCGGCTTCGGTGTCGGAATAATGATAGGCCACATCGACGGCGCTCCTTACATTGCGTTCCTGGCGGCTGGAATGGTTGCGACAAGCGCCATGACCTCAGCGACTTTTGAAACGATTTACGCTGCCTTCGCTCGCATGCAAGTTCAGCGCATGTGGGAAGCCGTGCTCTGCACCCAACTGACCATTGGCGATGTCATTATTGGCGAATTGGCATGGGCCGCTACAAAAGCCCTTCTCGCAGGCTCCGCCGTTATGGTGGTTGCGGCGATGCTCGGTTACGCGGCGTTTTCGAGCATCGTATTTGTTATGCCTGTCGTTCTTCTAACTGGCCTCGCTTTCGCGAGCGTGGCAATGGTACTCGTCGCGATCGCGCCGAGTTATGACTATTTCGTTTTCTACCAGACGCTTGTGCTTACGCCCATGTTGTTCCTGAGTGGTGTCGTCTTCCCTGTGCACCAACTGCCCGGGGCGCTTCAATACCTTGCACAGTTCCTGCCGCTTTCCCACTCCGTTGAATTGATCCGTCCGGCGATGCTTGCACGTCCGGTCGGCGGCATGGGGCTGCATCTGGGCGTGCTTTGTGTCTACACAATACTTCCATTCTTCTTGTCTGCGACACTGGTCCGCCGCCGCCTGATGTCTTGACGCTGACGGTGTTGCGACTCAGCAGCAGCCTTGTGATAAGCGCCGGACTGGGGCTACCTCCAAACCACCGCTTTCAACCTACTGAAATGCACGCCATGACCCACTTCATGCCGAAAACGCAGCCATTCGTGATTCTCGGGATGCCCAGAAGCGGCACTCACTATCTGGAAGAGCTGCTGAATGCTCATCCGAACGTCTTGAGCAATGGCGAGTTACTCAACATCCACGACGCCAATTGGCCTGACACCAACCGGCTCAAGTGCAGCAATCGGGAACTTCTCGAACTCGCTTATCTTCGCTATCCGGTCCAAAATGGCAAGGCGTACGCTACGCATATCGGTTGCAAGATCAATGAGCCGCAATTTATGGAACGCCCCGGATTCTTTGAGGAATTAGCACGGTGGCCATGCCTGAAGGCGATTTTTTTAGTCCGCAGGAATACGCTGGAATCGCTGCGATCCCTGGTGCAAGCGAGAGAAAGTGGTGAATGGCTGAAGTACGGTTCGGATAATTGGTCAGCTCCGCCTCCTCAGGTCGCATTGACTATTGAACTATGCGAAGCCTACTTCAAAGCCGCAGACGATTTTCATCGTCAAGTCGTCGACTCTTTCGCGCCAGAGAATCTGCTTACAATGGGCTATGAAAACCTCCTCAATGACCCCGCCGCATGCATGGAGGCGGTGCAGACGTTCCTTGGAACTTCCTTTCATCCTTGCTCCCACGGGACGACTCTTCAACGGCAGGAAGTACGGCCTCTGGAGCAAACCGTACTCAACTTCGACGAGTTGAAAAGTCACTTCAGTGGCGGGCAGTATGAGAGATTTTTTTGAAACAGCAACAGCAAGAGATGGACTTTCTCGTGATCGCATGGTTCATGTTCGCCCACGTTCATTTCCCTAGAAGTAGCACCAAATCGATCCTTCAAACCATTCTTCTATCTAAAGATTCATTTTACGATCTTTGCGTTTCCTACTGGCGCCGAATGCGATGCTTCCGCCTTCTGGGCAATCGCACGCCACGGGTTGCGCGTAATCGCAACTGAACAAGGTAACTTTCCATGTCCTCAAAGGTGCAGTGGAAACTGTGCTGGGAGAATGAGCTCCAGCTTTCCGATCATCTCGAATTGGCCCAGTTTTTCCGGACAACTTATGGTCCAACCGGACCGTTCAACGCAAAGCCGTTCGACGGCGGTCGAAGTTGGGCCGGGGCGAGGCCCGAACTCCGCGCCATTGCCTACGATTCGCAAGGTGTGGCGGCGCACATGGGTTCGTTACGCCGCTTCATCAAGATTGGCGCAACCGACGTGCTAGTGGCGGAACTGGGTCTGTATGGAGTGCGGCCAGACCTAGAGGGGCTCGGAATCAGCCAATCTATTCGTGCGATGTACCCTGTATTGCACGAGCTTCGTGTGCCATTCGCATTCGGCACCGTCCGCCATGCTTTGAAGACCCACTTCACCAGGTTATGTCGACATGGAATGGGAACAGTCATCTCGGGGGTTCGCGTCCGCTCAACGCTTCCCAACGTTCACCTCGATTTGCCGGCAACACGTGTTGAAGAAGTACTGGCGGTGATTTTGCCGATTGATAGGGCGATGAGTGAGTGGCCGCACGGGACTGAAATCGAACGCAATGGCCCTGAGCTGTGACTCGCCTGCATCTGAACCGGACATGCGGTCAGCGGCTCGATCTGTCCTGCAACGAGATTTGAACGCACACGCTCAGGTAAACTAAATTGAAAAACGTAACGCATTTTGACTTGTTGCGTAGGGAGTTGGACGCGGACGATCCGTGGCGACTGGACAGTAATCCGTTCGAGCGTGAGCGTCATATGCACATGCTTCGGTTAGCGCTCTCTAAAGGCCCCGTTGCCCATGCTCTCGAGGTCGGATGTGCGGGGGGCGCATTCACAGAAAAATTGGCACCTTACTGTGAGCGGCTCACCGTGATGGATGTGATGCCGCAAGCGCTTGCGAGGACACGCAAGCGGCTAAATTACCCGCCAAACGTGAACTGGATCGTTGCAGACGTCCAGCACTTTTCCTGCGCAGAGCGGTTCGAACTGATCGTAGTCGCGGAGGTTTTCTACTATCTCGCCGACATCGCTGAAGTGCGGGATGCTATCCACAAACTGGCATGCGTACTCGCGCCTGACGGCCAGTTGATATTCGGTTCAGCACGTGACGCCAATTGTCAACGCTGGGGACATATTGCTGGTGCTGAAACGGTGCTGAAGATGCTAAGCGAACGGTTCACCGAGATTGAGCGAGTCGAGTGCGTCGGCCAGTCGTCCAATGAGGATTGCCTGCTCGCATGCTTCCAGAACGCGGTGCATTTTTCCCATCAATCAGATTTCCCTTGCTAGGGTGAAAAATACCATGCGCATCTGTGGCCTCAAGCTGACACACGACGGAGCAATCGCCGTTGTCGAAGATGGAAAGCTCCTTTTTTGCATCGAACAGGAGAAGCGGGACAACAATCCGAGATATCACGATATACGGAACCTCGATGCAATTGAAACCGCACTAGCCGAGCACGGTCTACGGACTGACGACATCGACGAATTTGTGATCGACGGCTGGGACGGCGAAGTGACGTCGCAGTTTCAGATGCTGAGCGGCCCCAGCCCAATCGTCCTCGAGGGTGCCCTCTATACGGAAAGAGAAAACGGCGAACTTCTGGCTTCGGTCGACGGCACTGGGCTGCTGATCGGTGGCAAGTCATATCGGTACAGGAGCTACCCTCACGTGTCCGGCCATGTCGCCGCCGCATATTGCACGAGTCCGTTCGCACAACTTGGGCAACCTGCGTTATGCCTAGTGTGGGATGGCGGCATGGTGCCACGGTTGTACCATGTAGGACGCGACGACGTGCGGCTCATTGGCCAGTTATTCCCCATCATCGGTCAAATGTATGCGGCGGCCGGACATCATTTCGGGCCGTATGCAAAGGGGGCGGGTGCGGAGTGGGACCTGGGAGTGGCCGGAAAGCTAATGGCATACATCGCCCTTGGGTCAGTCGACGAAGAAATCGTTGATATATTTCACCATCTTTACCTGGAACGCTTTGCAGGCGACACAGAACTTGCGCGAAACTATCGCCAGAATCTCCATCTTCCGAGTACATCGCTCGCAGCGATACGCGATTTCTTCCACGCATGCGCGCCGGAGCTGCAGGCTAAACCTGCCGAAGACGTACTCGCCTCTTTCCATACTTTCCTCGAGCGCCTACTCGTCCGCGAAATGGAAAAGGCTCTGCGGCGCCATTGTATTCCTGGGCCGCGCAACCTATGCATATCCGGCGGATGTGGACTCAATATCAAATGGAACAGTGCATTACGCGCAAGTGGCTTGTTCGACGCTACCTGGATTCCGCCCTTTCCGAACGACAGCGGTTCGGCGATCGGCACCGCATGCTGCGCAATAGCCGCGAACGAGGGCTTCATGCCGTTAGAGTGGTCGGTATATAGCGGCCCCGCAATGAAAACGGGCACCCGAGTGCCCGGCTGGTCTGCGTCGCCTTGTTCCCTAGCTGAACTTGCACATATTCTCGCCAAAAATAGACCCGTCGTTTTTCTTGCCGGACGCGCCGAGCTGGGCCCACGAGCACTTGGGGCGAGAAGTATTCTCGCCGCTGCGACTTCGCCGAGCATGAAGGCTCTTCTCAACGATGTCAAGCATCGGGAATATTTCCGTCCTGTGGCACCCATATGTCTTGAAGACCGGGCGCCTGCTGTATTTCTCCCCGGCACTCCAGACCCCTACATGCTGTTCGATCATCAAACACGCGACGAATGGCGGGACAGGATACCTGCCGTCGTGCATCTCGACGGTTCTGCGCGATTGCAGACCATTGCAAGGTCATCCGAACACCCTGTTGCGCAACTGCTAATCGAATACGAGAAGCTCACAGGCCTTCCCTTGCTGTGCAACACCAGCGCCAACCACCTGGGACGAGGCTTTTTTCCCGATGTTGCGTCGGCGTGTGAATGGGGACGTGTCGAACACGTTTGGTGCAATGGTCTTCTATTTACCAAGACATGCCGAAACGAGATTTCGGCGTCAGTCGATGAGCCGGTATCGTTTGGGCTCGCATGAATTTGAGCTGCACCGTAATGCCGCAACAAGTGAGCGCTAGCTCATACCCCGACCGGACCGATCTAAGTAGGCAAGTATGGCGAATGAGCCTTCCACTTTAGAGTTGTATGCGCACGGCTTCCGGGTTCCCCCGGAAGCAAGAGCACGCTTGCTTCGGCAAACGCCGGCCATTCTCTGGTTTACCGGCCTATCAGCTGCGGGAAAGTCGGCTATCGCTGACACCGTGGAGGCGCGTCTCCATACAGCTGGCCGACTCACCTACATTCTTGACGGCGACTCCGTCAGGCTCGGTCTATGCAAAGACCTTGGCTTTACCGATGCAGACCGTCACGAGAACGTACGGCGCGTCGCGGAGGTCGCAAAATTAATGGCCGACGCCGGCATCGTTGTTTTGGTGTGCCTCATCTCGCCGTTCCGCCGCGATAGGGAACTCGCCCGCTCTACGGCGGGCCGCCGTAATTTCGCCGAAATCCATGTCCACGCGAGTTTAGCCGCGGCGGAGGCCCGTGACCCTAAAGGGTTGTATCGGCTGGCAAGGCGCGGCGCAATCCAGCGCTTCACCGGCATCGACTCCCCGTATGAGGAGCCGACGGATCCGGACGTCTTCATTGACACATGTTGCAAGTCCATCGACGAAGGTGCCGATATGGTCCTGAATTGGCTCCACAGTTCTGACCGTTGCCATCATTCGTGATTGCATACACGCTTCGCGGCAACACCGTTGAAACTGGGGGAGTTCTGCATCCGACAATTGAGAACACTCATCGCTCGCAAGCCAGGTAGATAGATAGATAGATGAATGACGAGGTCCATTGCAGCTCCGGTCGTGCACGTTTGCATCCGCAATCGTGCGCGGTGGCTTTTCACTGCACAACAGGCCGGGTTGTCACGCGTGCCGCAGTAGTCGCTGCAGTGTTTCCACTGCTCGGCTCGCTGGCCGACTGCACGGTCGGCCCAGAATACCACACGCCAGCGCCACCCGCGATTCAGCATTACACAGCAACGCCTCTACCTGATCGCACGGCTTCGTCGCAGGGCGAAGCGGGTCTCGAGCAGCGGTTTGCGGCCGGCGGCGACCTGCCCGCTCAGTGGTGGACGCTTTATCGCTGCGAGCCGCTCAACACGCTGATAAGCGAAGCACTTAAAAATAGCCCAACGATCGCAGCAGCCAGTGCCGCGCTACGCCAGGCCGCCGAGAATCTGAGCGCACAAGCAGGCAGCGCACTCTACCCCTCTGTCGATATCAAGCTCAACGCGATACGTGAGAAGCTGAACGGCGCGACGTTGGGGCAGCCCAACGTCAACAAAATACTGACTCTATACAACACATCAGTAAGTGTTTCATATGATCTGGATCTGTTTGGTGGAGTTCGGCGCGAGCTCGAATCGCTGGGCGCGCAGGTCGATTTTGAGCGCTTTCAGCTGCAAGGCGCCTACCTAGCACTGTCGGCAAACATCGTCACGACTGCCGTCAAGGAAGCGTCGCTGCGTGAGCAGATCAGCGCGACCGAGAACATCGTAGCCGACGAGGAGACGCAGCTTGGCGTTTTGCGCAAGCAATTCGAGTTCGGCGGCGTGGACCGGATTGCCGTGCTCTCGGAAGAGACGTTAGTCGCGCAAACACGGGCGACGCTACCGCTGCTGCGGCAGTCGCTCGATCGGACTCGGCACCAGCTTGCCGTGCTTTCGGGCAGATTACCGAGCGAGACAGGTGTGTCCGAATTCACGATGTCGATGTTCACGCTACCGCAAACCTTGCCGGTCAGTCTGCCTTCCTCGCTGGTCAGGCAGCGGCCGGATATTTTGGCCGCTGATGCCGTGCTGCACCAGGCGAGCGCCGAGGTCGGTGTCGCCACGGCAAACCTCTATCCACAACTTATGCTCTCCGCGAATTACGGCCCGCAGTCTTTAACGCCCGCTGGCATGCTGAAGTATGCCGACATGATCTGGAACATCGGCGCGGGACTCACCCAACCAATATTCCATGGTGGGCAGTTGACCGCAAAAAAAAGGGCGGCGCAAGCCGCCTTTGACGAGGCCAACGCGCGATATCGGGAAGTCGTGCTGCTCGCGTTCGAAGATGTGGCGGACACGTTGCGCGCACTCGATCACGACGCGGCTGCTCTTGCCGCCCAAACCGACGCCTGGCGCTCGGCTAGCAGTTCACTGGATGTGGCGCGCGGACAGTTTCGAGTCGGCGGAGTCAGCTATCTGTCGCTGCTCGACGCACAGCGCCAATATCAGCAGGCCGTCGTGAATCTCGCGCAGGCGCAAGCAGCTCGCTATGCAGATACAGCTGCTTTATTCCAGGCACTGGGTGGCGGTTGGTGGAATGACACGGCGTATGACGAGAAGGGGCATGCCAACGCCGGCCCCCGCTCCCAGTGATTGCTCATGACGATTGCTACGCGCCGCATACGTTTCACGGGTAACGCGCCAAAGACGCTTGTGCGTCGTGAGTTTGCCGTGCAAGGACACTACGATGACGATGAAAAGACCAACAGGAAAACGGATGACCATCATGCTGATCTGCGTGGGCAGTCTGCTCGGCACGCTCATCGGCTTCAATCTTTACAAAGCGCATATGATTAAAAAGTTCATGATGCGCGATGGCATGGCCGCCGCCACGGTCACGTCAGCTGTGGTCAGCTATCAGACTTGGCAGCCACAGCTTTCCGCCACGGGCAGCCTGCGCGCGGTGCACGGCGTCGACGTGACGACAGAAGTCTCAGGCCTCGTGCGCGAGCTCAAATTCAGTTCCGGTGAGGAGGTGAAAGCCGGACAGGTTCTCCTGCGCCTCAACGACGACTCTGATCGCGCACAGCTCGCATCGCTACAAGCTGCCGCGGACCTTTCGCAAACGGTTTACACGCGCGACAAGGCACAGTATGACATTCAGGCCATCTCAAAAGCCCAGTTGGATGCCGACACAGCCGAACTGAAGAGCAAACGGGCGCAAGTCGAACAGCAAGCTGCCCTCGTCGCCAAGAAAACCATTCGCGCACCTTTCGCAGGACGCGTGGGGATCACCACCGTTAATCCCGGCCAGTACATCAACCCGGGGGACGCAATTGTTACCCTGCAAGTCGTCGATCCCATTTACGTCGACTTTCACCTACCCCAGGAGCAACTGGGACAACTCGAGGCCGGACAGCACGTCGCCGTAAATACAAGCACATTTGCGAACCTTAGCTTCAGTGGCCAAGTCCGCGCGATAAATCCGCGCGTGGACAACGCGACCCGCAACGTTCAGATCGAAGCGGTGCTGGACAACCACGAGCGCAAGCTGTTGCCCGGCATGTACGCGAACGTGAAGATCGATGTGAGTAGCGAGCAGCGCTATCTGACCTTGCCTCAAACCGCGATCGCGCACAATGCGTACGGTGCAACGGTATTCGTCATTAGACCGAGCGAGCACAAAAACGCGCACGGTAAAACGATGCCGGTGGCGCAACAGGTATTCGTGACGCCGGGACCCACGCGCGGCGATCAGGTGGCGATCCTGAGGGGTCTCGACGAAGGCGCGCAGGTCGTCACGAGCGGTCAGCTCAAGCTACAGAACGGCACACCGCTCATCATCAATAATCGTGTGCTGCCTGCGGACAATCCTGCTCCGACGCCTCAGGAGCAGTGAAAGGCCTCCCGATGAAATTCACCGACATTTTTCTCAACCGACCGGTCCTCGCGTCAGTACTGAGCGTGCTGATCCTCGTACTGGGCTTGCGTTCGCTCTCCACGCTGAAGGTCAGTGAATATCCTCAGACCCAGACGGGCGTAGTCACGCTTACCACTTCCTATTACGGTGCGAGCGCCGACACAATGGCTGGGTTTATCACGCAGCCGCTGGAAGCCGCCATCGCCCAGGTGCAGGGCATTGACTACATGTCGTCGAAAAGCAGCACGGGCGTGTCGACGATCAACGCGACACTACGCATGAATTATGATCCGAACCGCGCACTCACCGAGATCAATACACAGATAGCGTCAGTGCGTAACCAGTTGCCGCGCGAGGCCCAGCAGCCGGTGCTGACGATGCAGGTGGGTCAGACCACTGACGCGATGTATATGGGCTTCTACAGCGACGTGCTGCCGCCCAACAGTGTCACCGACTATCTGCTGCGCGTCGTGAAGCCGAAGCTCGACTCCATTCAGGGCGTGCAGACCGCGGAAGTACTGGGCGGTCGCCAGTTCGCATTGCGCGCATGGCTCGATTCAACCAAGCTCGCAGCACATAATGTCACTGCTTCCGATGTCTACACAGCACTCGGCAACAATAACTACCTCGCGACACTCGGCACAACAAAAGGTCAGATGACCAGCGTCAGTCTAAACGCGCGTACCGACGTCCATTCGGTGGAGGACTTTCAGAAACTGGCTGTCAAACAAAAGAACGGAGTGATAGTGCGTCTCGAGGACGTTGCCAATGTCGTGCTAGGCGCGGACAATTACGATTCCAGCGTGGCATTTGGCGGCAAGCGTTCTGTGTTTATCGGAATTAAGGTAGCGCCTGACGCAAACGTGCTCGATGTGGCCAGACGCGTTAAAGCCGTGTTTCCCGATCTGCAGAAGCAGTTCCCGACGGGGATGGCTGGTGACATCGTCTACGACGCGACAGACTTCATCAACAGCGCGATTGATGAAGTAGTGAAGACGCTCGTCGAGGCGTTGCTGATTGTCACGGCCGTTATCTTCCTCTTCTTCGGTCGCTTGCGCGCCGTCATCGTACCCGTGATCGCGATGCCGCTTTCGCTGATTGGTACGTTCTTCATGATGCAGTTGCTCGGTTACTCGATCAATCTGTTGACGTTACTCGCGATGGTGCTCGCGATTGGGCTGGTGGTCGACGATGCGATCATCGTCGTCGAGAACGTCGACCGCCACATGAATGAAGGCAAGTCTCCCATGGAAGCCGCGCTAACCGCCGCGCGCGAGCTTGGCGGCCCGATTCTGGCCATGACCGCCGTGCTGATCGCCGCATATCTGCCTATCGGCTTTCAGGGCGGCCTGACAGGCACCCTTTTCACTGAATTTGCGTTCACCCTTGCGAGCGCCGTCGCGGTGTCAGGCGTGATTGCGCTAACCCTGTCGCCGATGATGTGCTCGCGCATTTTCCAGAACGTGCACGAGTCCGGGCGTTTCGCCGTTTTCGTCAATCGACAGCTGGATCGTGTGCATACCGGCTATGCGCGGCTCTTGCACGCGGCCCTCGACACATCTTCCGTGTTCGTCGTCATGGGAGTTATGCTGCTTTGCGGAACCGTGTATCTCTTTTCAACATCTCAGGCAGAGCTTGCGCCGCAGGAGGACCAAGGCATCGTCCTATCGCTGATCCAGGGCCCGCCGAATGCCACAGTCCAGCAAATGCAGACATACGCCGATCAGATATTAGAAATGTCGAAGCGCTTGCCCGAGTATGCCCAGATGTTTCAGCTAACTGGCCTGCCAACGTTGAATCAGGGCTTCGGCGGCGTGCTCTTCAAGACTTGGGACAAGCGGAAAAGAGGCGCAACCGATCTACAACAGGAGCTCCAGCAGAGGTGGAATGGCATTGCTGGTGCTCGTGTCGCCGCGTTCCAGTTCCCGCCTTTGCCGGGCGCACAGGGTTTCCCCGTGCAATTCGTGATCAGCACGACAGAGCCCTTCGAGAATCTCGACGAGGTGGCGAAAGACGTACTCCAGAAAGCGCGTGCAAGTGGCATGTTTCTCTTTGTCGATAGCGATCTAAGGATCGACAAGCCAGAAACGGTCGTCATAGTTGACCGCGACAAGATCGCGTCACTCGGCCTCACGCAAAGCGATGTAGGACAGGCGCTAGGCGCTGCACTCGGCGGTAACTACGCAAACTACTTCTCGATCGCTGGCCGCTCATACAAGGTGATTCCGCAAGTCCAGCAAATAGATCGACTGAATCCGTCACAGGTACTCGACTATTACTTGCGGACGCCGGACGGCAGCATGATTCCGGCGTCGACGGTTGCGCACCTGAAGCAAGCGGTCGTCCCCGAATCGATCAATCGGTTCCAGCAACTCAATGCGGCAACGATCTCCGCTGTGATCTCACCTAGCGTCTCCCAGGGCGAAGTTCTCGACTTCCTTCGTAAGTCCACGACCGACGCAGCTCCGGCAGGTTACAACACCGACTACGCAGGGCTATCGCGCCAGTTCATGCAAGAGTCCGGTAACTTCCTGGTCACGCTCATGTTCGCGACGATTATCGTGTTCCTTGCGCTTTCAGCGCAATTCGAAAGCTTCCGCGATGCCCTGGTCATTTTGGTGTCCGTCCCGATGGCGCTCTTCGGTGCTCTCGTCTTCATCAATGCCGGCTTTTCGACGCTCAACATCTATACGCAGGTTGGACTTGTCACGCTCATGGGGCTCGTCAGCAAACATGCGATTCTTGTCGTGCAGTTCGCAAACCAGCTTCAGCGCGTGGGCCGCGGCAAGCGAGAAGCCTTGGAGGAAGCGGCAGGTGCACGCTTACGCCCGATCCTCATGACGACGGTCGCCATGGTGCTCGGCGTACTGCCCTTAGTCGTCGCCTCGGGCGCGGGCGCAGCAGGCCGCAACGCAATGGGCCTAGTGATCTTCACCGGACTATCGATCGGCACTGCGTTCACACTGTTCGTCGTACCGGCAATGTATATGTTGCTGGGTGCAAATCATCAAGGGACGCCAAAAGACCAGTCATGACCTGGTTGTCCATCTGTGCAGTAGCGATGTCTTCGTCTATTCAAAATACGCACTCCCCGGCACCCGTGCGTCAGCATGATTGCCGCGTGAGGACAAGCGATGCGCTGCTTGGCTTTGGATTTCGTCGAGCACGCCTAACCCACCCTTCTGCGGTTACGGAAGCCAACGCTGGAAGGCCCACCGGTCGTGCTCGTCGAGCGCTATTGAGCTCACAGGCAATGAGATGGACAAGAGAACAATGAAGCGTCACACGCTTGCAATGGCACATGGATCAAGGTGCTGGGGTCGTGACCCGACGCAAACGCACGAGCGCGACGAGGTTTCTGACCCGATGCAAAGTCCATCGTTGTCAGCGCGCCTAAGGTTGACCCAGAGCACATTGTCGGATCTCAGGTATAGCATCTCCATTTTCACACTATCGACACAACGATCCATAGCACGCGTCAGATTGCTATAGACATCAATTTTACTTGTTTGATTTCGCCACGGCGGATTGCTATCGTCGATTGCATAGATATCCCAGTGCGTCATTTTTCTACTGATGTAGCAAAACGTTATCAGCATCGATATATGGATCTCGACCTGTTCTATCGAGATTCGTGCGTCACTTCCCCGCCATCATCGACTTTCGCCTCGATGCATTGCCATTACAGGAGAGAATCCATGAAAAACTGCGTTTTGCCTTCTAAAGGCCTATCGCCGACCGTCGATTTGCTGTATGACTATGCTCCGTTTTTGGAGCGGGGCGCATCTGCAGGGGCAATCGGGACGCTTTCCTCGAATATCGAAAGTCCACGCGTTGCTATCGTGGGGGCAGGCATCAGCGGCCTTCTTGCTGCTAGCGAACTAATGCGAGCAGGTATAGGCGACGTCACTGTGTTTGAAGCTCGCGATCGGATTGGCGGCAGGTTGTGGTCACAGGCGTTTGACTCGGAGCACCCACATCTCATCGCCGAAATGGGCGCAATGCGGTTTCCTCCAAGTTCGACCGGTCTTTTTCATTACCTTGACCGGTACGATATTCCCACCACAGCATCGTTCCCCGACCCTGGAGTCGTTAATACGGAGCTGCATTATCGGGGCGTTCGCCATATTTGGCCGGCCGGAGATCCGCCGCCGCCTCTATTCAGGCGTGTACACGAAGGCTGGAGAGCCCTTCTGCGGGATGGATGCGTGATCAACGGCATATCTCTCGTCGCGCCGGCCGAAATTACGGCGATGTTGAAAGCACAGCGTTTTAGAGAGGCACGCGCCGCGTGGCAAAGATGGCTGGATTTATTTCGCGACAGTTCGTTCTATGCCGCCATGATCACCATTTTCACGGGTCCTTGCCCACCTGGAGGTACTGCGTGGGAAAGACCATACGACTTCGAATTGTTTGGATCTCTTGGGATTGGCTCGGGTGGTTTTCTTCCTGTCTTTCAGGCCGGATTCACCGAGATTCTGCGTCTCGTCATTAACGGTTACATGGACGATCAACGCCTCGTCTCGTGTGGAATTTCAACGTTGTCTGAACGCATTGCAGGCGAGAATATTTGTGGAAGCACGGTCGCCGAACGGGTTCGCTTTAGCGGCGTCGGTCGCATCTACAAGGAAGGTGCAGAGATCAAGCTCATGACCGACGAAGAAGAAATTGCGACGTTTGACCGGTTGATCGTCACCAGCAACAACAGGGCGATGCAGATGGTTCATGGCTTGACAGATGACGAAACCTTTCTCAGCCGCGACGTATCAAGAGCGGTCAGAGAAACCCATCTGACCGGATCGTCAAAGCTCTTCATGCTCACCCGAGACAAGTTCTGGATAAACAAGAAACTTCCCGTCACCATCCAGTCTGACAGCTTCGCACGAGGCGTATACTGCCTTGACTACGAACCTCACAACCCAGATGGCCGGGGTGTGGTTTTGCTCAGCTATACTTGGGAGGACGACGCTCATAAGTTGTTGAGTGTTTCAGACAAAAGAGAGCGGTGCGAGTGCTTAGTCGACGACCTGTCTACCTTCCATCCAGAACTTGCGCGTCACCTAATCCCTGCAGATGAGGACTATGAACACTGCGTCCTCCACCATGACTGGCTAACCGATCCTCATTCGTGCGGCGCCTTCAAGCTCAACTACCCAGGTGAGGATGTCTATTCGCAGCGTCTGTTTTTTCAATTCCAGACGGCAAACGATCCAGCAAGCGATACAGGGCTCTACCTGGCAGGATGCGGCTGTTCTTTCACCGGTGGGTGGATTGAGGGAGCCGTGCAGACAGCGATCAACAGCGCATGCGCCGTTATACGTAGCGTCGGCGGAGATCTTTTACCTGGCAACCCTCTTGACGAAATACGCAGTGCCTACTGCTACTAAAATCGCGCGCTCAGACCTCCCACCTGCAAAAATTTATGTATTTTCAAAACACTCTTGAATCGCTTTGCGACCTCGTAAGGTCGGGAGCAGTTATAGCGGAAGAAATCCGGGACCACGCACTGAACGCTGACGCTCGCCAGACGCATCTAAACTGTTTCATACGTGCTCGCAGCCCGGAGGCGCACTTTGCGAGAGCGAATGACACTCTGAGAGGTGCGCCACTCTACGGCATTCCTTTTTCTACAAAAGACAATATCTGCGTCAAGGGACTCCCTGTAACCGCCGGGACACCGGGCATGGAAGATTGTATAGCCACTCGCGACGCACTTTTGGTCAGAAAACTCAAATCTCTCGGCGCCGTCGTCGCCGGCAAGAACAACATGCATGAACTGAGCTTTGGAATCACGTCCGTCAATCCTCATTGGGGAACCGTGGGTAATCCGGTGGCTCCGGGCCATTTGTCCGGCGGAAGCAGCGGTGGCTGCGCCGCAGCTGTGGCAGCCGGTATTGTCCCGATGGCGATCGGAACCGACACTGGTGGCTCGGTGAGGATACCCGCGGCCTTTTGCGGCATAGCGGGTTTCAGACCAACAAGTGGCCGGTGGTCTTCAACCGGAATCATTCCGGTTTCACGCACGAAGGACTCACCGGGCCTCCTGACGCGGACAGCGAAAGACGCTTTGTTTCTGTATGACTTGCTGAGTTCCGATAGACAAATCCCGTCAAAACAAACAGATACTCGCTGCCGAATCGGTCTTCCAAACTCCATGTGGAACGACGTGGATGATGACGTTCTGGATCACTGCTGGCGGGCGATCAGGCGTCTCACTCGCGCAGGATTTCAGTGCGTCGACCTCGATGACGCAGTTGTTTCCGAATTAAGTAAGTTCGGCACTTTTACCATTCCGGTTTACGAATTTTTTACGGACTTTCCACGCGCACTGCTCTCGCTTGGATGGGGAAGCAGGGTTAATGCTGTGTTCGAGAACATCCATGACAAGCGCGTAAGGAGCATCATTCATCAACAACTTGACGGAAATCTGATCTCCGCAAAAGACTATTCCGCCGCAGTGCAGAACGTTAGCGCCTTGCGGCTGCAAATGAATGCGCTGCTCAACGCTCGAGGGATCGATTTTCTCGCTTATCCCACTGTCCCGCTCACCATTCCTCACGTTAGCGATGCGGAGCGTCCAGGACTGTTCGCCGACGTGATTCGGAACACCGACCTCGCCAGCAATGTCGCAATGCCCTCCATTACCTTGCCTGTAGCGCCGAACGATGCATTACCCGTGGGATTGAGCCTTGATGCCGCACGCGGCCAAGACCGCCGGCTCCTCCTGATGGCAGCCGCTGCGGAAGAGATTCTTGCTTCGTAGCGTACGCGACTTTCCGCCGCGCTGGCGCTGGACTTCCAAACGATCACACACCGCTCCGAGGTAAACACTTCATGCAGATTTCGTTGCAAAGAATAAGCATGCTTTTTGACGCGGGTAGCTTTGTGGACCATGATCCAAAAGCGGAATCCCACTTCCTCTGCGGCGAGGGACTGATCAATTCGGTCAAGTCGTTTCTGGTCATGAATCGTGGTCAAGACTGTATGTTCAAGGCAACCGGACAATGGCGCACCGCCGAGCAAATCATAAGCACAGTGACTCAGGCCCGGGACCAGCGGGCTCCGTTGATCTACATACAGGATCATCCGGGAGAGGTGGGCAGTTTCGATACAACGAAGGTAATTTCATCGGATATGTCGAGATTGCTTTTGTCTCCAATAGGTATGGGCAGGGTCAGCGCGTCGCTCGCAGAGTTAGCAGAGACCAATCTGCTGATCTCAGCAATACTTGGACCGACGTCAGGCCCATTGGCTCTTCCGATCATGCTCGCCGATCTGGTGTTGATGACTAGCAAAGGGGCCCTATGTATGGGCCGTCCGGATATGGTGAAGGCGATGCTGGCTGAGCAGTCGGATCTGTATTCGCTTGGCGGAACAGACGTTCACTGCAGGGGCTCAGGGTCAGTTCATCTCGCGTTCGAAGATGAACGCCGTCTATTCGAATGCGTAAGAGATTTTCTGCGCTGCCTCGTCAAAGACAAGGCGCCGGCCATGCTCGAATATCAGGAACCCGATGCAGTCGATTTTGAAAATCTGATTCCACCCGATCACCGCACACCCTACGACATGCATCATTTGCTGCTCTCTTTTGTCGACAAAGGCAGCTTCACTGAGACAAACGCCGAATACGCACAAGAAGCATTGACAGGCTATGCGCGCGTCAAGGGACATTTCGCGGCGATCGTGGCAAACAACCCGCGATTCAGTAGCGGCGCCATCCACCGAAAATCCGCGGCCAAGATGGCAAAAATGATAAACATTGCTGCAAAAACCAGCATGCCAATCATCTTCCTTGCCGACATTCCCGGGTTCATGATAGGCAGGGAAGCTGAAAATAGCGGCATATTTTTGGCAGCGGCGGAGTTGTTCAGAGCACATGTCAGATGCCACGTGCCTAAGCTACTGCTCGTCGTCCGAAAAGCCTACACCGGCGGTGTGTATGCGATGAGCGGTCCCGGATTCGATCCAATAGCCGTGCTGGCGTATCCGCAGGCACACATCGGCGTTTTTAGTCCAGAGACAATGAGCAAAGTGATATCTGGCGCTGACGGCGCTACTAGAGACACGATGCGGAAGCTATCGGACGAGATCCAGAATCCCAATCTGTTGAAGGCTAATGGCCTGATTACAGACGTAATAGAGATTGAAGAAACTAGACAACAGGTTGTCAGATATCTGTTCCCGACGTGACGCAGTCTCTTCCTCACGGAAGATTTTAGCGTACGACCGCGCGCAATGGCGCCTCGAAGAGGACCGTTTTGCACCATCAAAAGCCCTCAGCCTTCTGAAGGTTTCAGCAAAATCGAGGCTCTGTCGATGCGCAATCAGCGATACGTGATCGTTTACCCGTGCAGAGAACTAGACTGCGGCCGCAGAATTTGGAAGAAGGTCTCAGAAACTCAGGTGCCCACGTCAAGTTTCGCGCCTGCGCCTTACTGCCCTCGCGACGTTCCACGTACGTTGCCATGTTCAAGTTCGTGCATCATATCGGTAATTTGCGTATGCCCCTGTTTCACCCGATCGCCTGTCGGGGACAACGTTGCGAAGACCGTCGCGCGTGCCAGCGAATTTGCTATCAGCCGCTGATCGTCGGCGTTATCGGTGCAGCACCGGGACTTCGGCCATTACCGCCCCGAGTACACCACTTTGCTGGACCATACAGGACGCCTTCAACAAGCGACCGTCGGTTATTCCGCACTTGGCCATCCGCTCAATTATGATGTGGGGCGGGAAAATCAAATCGTTGAATGCTAGCTGTCATTTCTCGCGTCTCCTAGTCCGTTGAACCAGATGAATTGCACCGGATTCTCCGCGATGGATCGGAGTACTTCCATTTCAATGGGAGTGCCTGCTTATTGTATTGACGTATGTACCGCATGAGCTTTTTGTCGAGATCC
>NZ_JBFRCG010000038.1:0-48522 GCF_040965595.1 Paraburkholderia sp. EG287B | reverse complement strand
TTTCGTCGTCTTCGCATTCGCTTTGAGCGTCGAGCCGACATTCACGAGGCATTCCTTAAACTTGGTTGCTCGCTCGTCTGCTGGAACATCTTCAGACGTGCCGAGCAGTCTTTTGGAAACGGTCTCTAAAAAAGACCTTAACTGAACGGCATTACCCTTAATGCCGCGGCTTTCCGACATGGCATCAACGTTTAGTGCAAAGTGAGCCACATCACCCCCGAGCCGTGCGCGGGGCTTCTGCGAGGAGAATCAGCGAAGCATTATTCAGTCCCAGCTCAAACTCAAGAGCCGCAAGGAACCGGCTTTGCGCATGATGCTATCCGACGGCTAATGGGTCTACAGGCGGAGCCTTTTCCTCAAGCGTGTCGTCTGCGCGCGGGCCGGCAGGCTCGCGAGTGAGGCAACGGCAAATACGGACAGGATTGCCACTGCGTCCGCAGCGAGACCCAGCGACACGTCATGCTGGCCGCCGGTTGTCCTGGCCAACACGGCATCGGCGCTCAGCGAAACTACGGTGCCGGCGACGAAGCACGGCAGGCTCCTGCGGCCGATCGCTCCGACCCACGGTGCCCTGTCAGCAGCGTGTCGTATCCAGCCACGGCGGACGAGATCGGCGACCAGCCACGCCAGCGCGATGAAATTCACCGCGCGCGGCCATTCGAGGTCCCGCTTCATGATGCCCGGCGTTGAGGGCTCGATCCTGAGCTTGTAATAGGCACCAGAGGCGATGATCGCGATCGCTGCAAGCCACGCGATCCAGCCGAAGCGCGCGGAATTGATGTGTTGATAAACGGGCTGACAGCGCGCGAGTGCGCCGAGCACAAATACCAGTTGCCAGGCGAACGGGTTGAAATCCCATCGGTTGTTCGGTGCGGCGGGAAGATACCAATATAAAGTTCCCGCGACCACCCAGAGCCCAAACGATAGCGCTACAAGTAGCCACGGGCGCTCGCGCGCGAGCGGTACCATCACCGGTGCTGCCAGCGCGAAGAGTACGTACATCGGCAGCACCGACGCAAGATATGGTTGACGGCGTAACAGCACGATATCGCACAGCACCGTTGCCGGCGACGCAATCAATTGCTGCAGATCGCGTGCCGTTTGCGGCGTTTCGATGTGGAACGCGCGCAAGACAGCGCTCGCCAGCAGCAGTAAGCCAGCCGTGAAAAGAAATGCCCGATAGATCACCCACGCTCGTTTGACAAACCACCTACGCGCGGCCGCTTTGTCACGGTACGCTGCCAGAGCCGTCCACGCGGTCGCTGTCGAGTAGCCCGCGAGAAACACAAACACTTCAGCAGCGTCGCAAAGTGCATACGTGTGCAACGTAATGTGCGACACGACGCTGCCGCTGACGTGATCGACGACAATGATCAGCAATGCGAGACCGCGGAGAAAATCGAGTTCTGGAAGCCGGGAGGTCGATGAATGCATGGAGTATGGATGGTGCGAGGGTGGAGCACTCACGGGCTGAGCGCTCGGGTGCAAACAGAAAGCATGGAGGAAATTTCATTACAGAATGGATTCGCCATCATGAAGAGAGAACGAGCTGCCACACTGCTGCCGACGTAGTGTCTTGGAGGCTGAATTTTGCCCCCTAATATGCCCAATATCATTGGGCTTTGCGAACCGCATCAGCTGGCATCTGGCCGGCCGGCGCAGGGCTTCGCTCTTGCTAGCCGCGCAAATATTTCTTCGACCACGTAGACATGAAGTCTTCTATGCGCGTAATATTGCGGGTTGTGTTATTGCAACATGCAGCGAACGGGAAGGTGTTTCGGTCCACAAACGAAGTTTGACTCCATGTATTCGATCTCACCCACTAGCTCAGCGCGTTGCAATCTCGGAATCAGCTCATCGAACAGAATCCGCATCTCCATGTGCGCGAGATGTTGACCAAGGCATACGTGGCCGCCGACACCGAAGGCGATATGTGGGTTGGGTCTGCGATCAATATTGAATGTGAATGGCGAAGGGAAGACTTCTTCGTCGCGATTAGCCGAGCCATAGCACAACATCAGCCAATCTCCCTTGCGAATTTTTCGACCTCGGATATTAGTGTCGGCAGTCGCTGTACGCATGAAATGATGAACCGGCGATGCGAATCTAAGGCATTCATCGATAAACTGTGGAATGAGCGATCGATTTGCCTGAAGCTGTGGTAGCAACTCCTTAAAGCGGCACAATGCCCACATTGCGACCGACGTGGACGACGACACTGTATGATGTCCTGCGGCAGCGATAATTACGTAATAGCCGAGGCGGGTTACGTCATCGATAGGCTGCCCATTGATGACCGCGTTGGCTAGCAAAGTCGCGACATCATTGCGCGGGTCCTTCCGGCGCGCTTCGTTTAAGCTTTCGAAGTACTCCCTGAAGTCGTCAACTACAGACAGGAGCGCCTTGCCCGTCGCGCTGCTCGCGTCGCCTTGGCGCAACGTGTCGCGTGTGTATTCGGCGTCCTCACTCCCGAACATCTCGTAAGTTAGTGCATGTATGCGAGGAAAATCCTCCTGAGGGACGCCGAGAATATCCATGATTACGTGCAGTGGGTACTGCGACGCGAATGTGCCTGAAAAATCGATCACCTTTCCGTTGTGTTGCTGCAGCTTCTCGACCATCGTACGGGCTAGCGATCTAATACGGTCTTCAAGCTTGAGAATACTGTTCGGCATGAACCAGGATTGAGTCAGCGCGCGTAAACTTTTGTGTTCTTCGCCGTCGATGTGCACGAGCGATCGAACAATGTTCGGCGAACCGGTCGCGGACATAATATGCTCGATCGATGCTTTAGGGCGACACACGACAGAATAATCTCCATTGTGGAATAGAGAATTATTCCGTGAGATCATAGAGACGTCGGCGTGTTTTGTAATCACCCAAAACGGGTCATGCCCGTCAGCCGTCGCTCTCCCGACGGGGTTGTTTGCGCGTGCCCAACTATAAATTTCGTGGAGGCCATCGATGTCCGTGTGGGACTTCGGATCGACGATGCGGTTCGCTATTTCCCTTGGTAGGTAATATTTTTGCATTCTGTTGAAGTCCAGGTGAGGTTCGTGTTAGTGGACGCGCGGCACGAACAAGCGTCTACGCGCGCGATGATCCAGTCTGCTAACGTAGAGAGCTCCTTTCAGTTGATGCTTGCCGATCGATTTAACTCTATCGCAGGCGTGTGCTCCCTGTGGGTGGTGATTGGTGTGGTGGCTGTCCATTTGCGTCTGGCGTATCTAATTATAATATTATGATTTCTCATGTCATCCTTAATTCAGATCAACATTGTCCGTTGATATCGACGATATTACGGATACGCGGCGGAACGTATGAAAATTAATGCGCGAGTTGTAGTCTCCTGTCGAAGTAAAGATAATTAACTGGTGTGATGGTTTTCGCCAGCTTAACCAATAAGACGCAACGCCGCTCAGGATGTCAGGAACTTCAGAAAATTTAGTCACGGATCGAAAGTGGGGGCGCGACTCGCCAACGCTGGCAGCGTCAGTCGGGTCATTTGCGAGGATCGATCGGTGCTGTGAGTCGTTGCATTGCAGCATGTTTAGCTCTATTCAGAACTTTTGACGGATCGCGGCGCGAGCAAGGATCTGGCGATTGCTGGATGAGTCACCCACATTCGCGACGCTTGCAATAGCGGGGACCCCACGAGACGATGTTCCAGATGCTTGTTGCCAACCGATTTCGAAATAGACGTCGGTTCGCTTGGATAAAAAGTAGTCTGTTGAAATCGCTACTTGGTTGAAGTGCTGGTTTCCGAGTATATGTCCCGAAACGTCTTGAATGCCATTCGATTGCAAGTAGTCGTATGATGCTGCGACTGTCCACGCTTGGCTGAAACGATACATTATTCCGACATCGTAGTTGTTGAATATGACTGTTCCGTCCAGATGAGACAGGGCGAGATTCGCGTATTGAACATTAGAGAACGATGCTGCCACGATGACTGGGCCGATTGTGTAGTTGGATGCTACGACTACAGACTGGTACGCTTGGGCGGAGCCATATCCACTGTTGATAGCACCTTGAAGAGGAGAGATCCCATTCAAATAGGCAGTAAAAAATCCTGTGCCTGGCGCTGCAGTGGGGTTCTTAAAGTACTCGAATGCTGCCCCCAGTTTCAATGGCCCGTTCACGTAACCTGCACCTACCGAATAACCACTGGTAGATGTGAAGTTACCGGGAATACCACCAAAGCTGTACTCAATTCCGAAGCTCGCGCCGTAGATGTCGGGGCTCATGTATCGGACAGAATTATTCGGTCGAACCGTGTTGGACGCATTGTCCAGATCCCCTGGGTGTCCCGCCGGCGCGCCTCCGACCAGCGCTTCGGCAGTCAGCGGCTCGGGAAAGTAGAAGATCATGTCGTATTGACGTCCAAATGTCAGGCCGCCCCAATTGTCGCTTTTGATACCGATGAAGGCTTGACGACCAAATAGCAGGCCGCCCTGACCAGCCTTACCTTGATTTAGGTTTGCGCCTGACTCAAGGGTGAACGTTGCATGTAAACCGCCACTGAGAACCTCGCTTCCGGTCATGCCCCATCGACTTCCCATGAGGCCGCTAAGCGAGTCAAGCGAAATTCTCTTGCTATCAGCAACGTTGCTTTGGTACATGATGCCTTCGTCGAGAACACCGTAGAGATTCACAGTACTTTGTGCTTGAGCCAAGGATGACGCACCAAATAAAGCCAGAAATATCGACCTTTCCCAACCACGCATAGTTAGGTTTCTAGGGGGCGTGTGAGTGAGAAGCTCTATTTCGCTCGACGACATCTGTCTGCACTGCGCTGCGACGTGCTGCCACGATTGCGCCGAAGTTCGTGTGCTCCAAAATAGAGCGCTACAGCGGAAGAAAGCCACTGTATCGTTGATATGTGCAGTTGCCTCGTTGCATTTTTTGGAGATCATATCTGTGCGATTTAGCCTTTACTGTATGGCGTCCAAGATGTCAAACGGGTTGAGCGCGAGATCGCTTCACATTTCCAGAGCACAGATCGTGCCGACTCAGATTCGTCGGCGAAAAGGAGCCACCAGGCGCAGTGCGACGTCTTCAGGTGGATTGATATCCGATGAAGATTGTCGTGCGGACCGCCGATGTGCGACAGTCGTCATTTCGTTTGTGAGCATTTGGTCAATACGCGACAATTGACATGGGCTGAAGAGCCGTCTATTTGAACAAGAGCCCTCGTAAGAGATCGTGAAGCCGGTAGCGTCCTTGACTAGACGTGTAAAACGGGAGGCTTGTCACGAGTCGCGCTGAACAATTCGTCTCACGAGGGCGGCCGTCATGCCGCGAAGACCACCGGTGCTAAGGGTTGACATACCCCCGGAAGGCAGGGTGTGGGGACGAGGCCGTTGGAATTCCCACGATCTCAGGGCATCGCTCAGACGGTGGTCCAGCGATATCTGTATCGCTTGTGGTTTTACGACGATTCATGCGGCTATCGTCCTGGGCGGCCCGCGCATCAGGCGCCCGACGTGGGCCTGCAGCGCGGCCGGGGCTACGCTTGGGCGCTGGGCCTCGACATCAAGAAGTTCTTCGGTAGTATCGAACTGGGAAATCATAATGCGACAACGAGGCTGAGCAAGGCGAGGCCGGCAACCATCGCAACTGGACCAGGCGCTAGACGGTCAACATGGCAAATGGCGACCTGAATCTGAACATTCTGCGCGATCAGCGGGCGACGTTCGAGCTGCAATTGGTGGCAGTATCAGCGCGGGCGGCCCGGCGTCGACGATTACGTCATCAGCATGTACGCGCGCGGCATGAGCGTGCGCGAGGTTCTGGGCCACTTGCTGGAGTTGTACGAGTTCGAAGTTGTCGCCCGACTTGATTTCGGCCGTCACCGACGAAACGGTGACCTTGATCGCACTTTGATTTCGATTTGGCCATCCAGCATTGGAACGCGCTCTTCCATTCGAGTGAGCCCGAACGGCCTTTTTTCCAGGCGGTGTTATGCACTTTAATGCCCTTTTACCAAGTGCCGCAAAGTGGACGAGCATAAGCGAGGAGAACACGGCGAAGTGGAAGCCAGCCAAGGTTTCGGGCAATCGCTCGCTGTACCTGGCCAGCCGACGCAAGCGGTCGAGCCAGCCAAAGCTGCGTTCGACCACCCGGCGTCGGCCAACGCCACCTTGCCAGGTTGGCCCGTGGCCTGCTGAATCTGACAGGCGAGTTTCCCGACCTGCGCGCGTGTATATATTCGGATATATCGCTTCGATGGATTGCTGCTTACCCATCGATCCCGACTTTGAGACGAAGGCTGCCGATGTGATCGGGCTGTACTTAATCCGCTGTTGCATGCGGTGGTGTTCTGCGTGGACGAGAAGACGGCCATCCAGGCGCTGGATCGCAAGAACCGGATGTTGCCACTCTCGCCCGGGCGCGCCGAGAGCCATGGCTTTGAATAGAAGTGCAACGGCACCCTGAGCCTGTTCGCCGCAGTGAATGTAGCCACCGGTGAGGTGCTGGGTAAAACTGCGCCACGCGATACCGGCACCCAGTTTGTTGCATTCCTCACCGCGGTGGTATCGGTCCAGCCGCGCGGAAAAAAGATTCACGTGATCTGCGACAACGTGAGCAGCCACAAAACCGACGCCGTTCAAACATTTCTGGCTGACCATCCGAAAGTCTCGATACATTGCGCGTGGCGTATTCACCGGCACAAAGGATCTCGATAAAAAGCTCATGCGTTATATACGCCAGTACAACAAGAAGGCGCTCCCGTTGAAATGGAAGTACTCCGATCCATCGCGGCGAATCCGGTGCAATTCATCTGGTTCAATGGACTAGTTGCGCAACAACGCGACGAAATCGCCGCCTATGTTGAGCGGTTGGGTGTTACCACTTCTTTTTGCAACCCTGACCAAAGTTCCGGGAATCGGGGGCAGAACCGCCGCCAGACCCCCACCGAGGTCTTGCACTAACATGAGGTTAGGTAGGTCACGTAGCGACTTACGCTGGCGTCGCATCAGTTACCCGGCGTTCACGCTCATTTATCCGTGGCGAGCACCCGTCCAAGCGCTGCAACAAGGTGCTCGGCGCATTGCTTCTATCGGCCGCCGTGGTGTTTAGACACCTATCTCACGGCCTCTCCGCACGCAAAGTCCAGCACGGCAACGACAGAACCAAGCGCTCATCGCACTGGCGCGGCAACGCTACGACGTTCGGTTCGCCAAACTACGGGACCCTTTACGACCCCGAGTCAGCCCCTAACGCTTGAAGAACTGCATAGGCACCGACATGACAACAAAGCCATCGACCTACTAGCGACGCATCTTGTCGAGATCGAACAGATTCAGGGTTGACCCGCCCTGTCTTGGGCCTACCGGCTTCTGCGGCACCACCGGGTCGTCGTCGTCCTTCATCAAGTTGTTGACCTGCCGATACGCGGCCTGCACACCTTGAATATAGTCGTAGCGGTTTGACGTAATAGCCTGCGCCTTGTCCCGGTCGTCGATGATGACCGGACGCAGGAATATCATCAGATTCGTCTTCCCTCGGCGCTTCTGCTCCGAACGGAACAGCTGGCCGATCAACGGCACGTCGCCGAGCAGCGGCACCTTGCTGTTGCCGTTCGCGTACCTGTCTTGCATCAGGCCGCCGAGCACGATGATCTCGCCATCGTCGGCCAGCACAGTCGACTGCACCGAGCGCTTGATGATCGACACGCCGCCCTGATTGTCCGCCGAGGCCGAATCGACGGACGAGGCTTCGGAATAGATTTGCAGCTTTATGATGCCACCGTCGGTGATCTGCGGCTTCACGTACAACACAATACCGACATCCTGCCGATCGAAGGTGTTGAATGCGGTAACGGACGTCGCGGCATTCGCGGTCGGCGTGGCGTATGAACCCGTCACGAGAGGCACGTTCGAGCCAACGACGATCTTCGCCTCTTCGTTATTGAGTGCGATGAGGTTAGGTGTCGATAGGACGTTGGCATCGCTCGACTCCGACAGCGCCTGCAACAGGCCACCAAGACCGAACACGTCGCCGAAGCGGTGCAACAAGCCGACGTTTAGGCCGTTGTTCAGCAGGTTCGTGCCCTCCTTCGCGAGCGCTGCGGCCGGGTCGTCCGCGATGATGGCTCCCTGCGCGGTCAGGTTCACGATGCCCTGGCTTCCATTAGAATTGAAGTTGGAACTTCCGTAGAGACCGTTGTTTCGACCATTCGACAGCAGCGCACCCTGCCACTGGATGCCGAGATTCGCGTTTGTCGTCGCCGACAGTTCGACGATTAGCGCCTCGATATATATCTGCGCGCGGCGGACGTCAAGCTGATCGATCACGCTGCGCAGATTGCCGTAGACGGCGTCCGACGCGGTAGTGATCAACGAATTGGTCTCCGGATCGGCCTGAATCATCCAGCCGGGCTGATTCTCTTCAATGTCACCGCCTTCCTTTTCGCCAAGAAACGCCGCGTTGTTGCCTTGACTGTCGTTGTTGCCGCCGCCTGCAAGCCGATTGCTTCCCATCGACGAGAATGACGAACCGCCCTGAGAGCCGCCTGGCAGTGGCGGCAAGGCCGGTGTGCCCGTCGACGAGTCCATGTTTCCTTGGTTGAACGAGTTCGCGGCATTACCGCCCCTTCTGGACATCGAATCATGGCCGCCCTTGCCGAGCATGCCGCGCATGCCGCGCAGCGTCTTCGCAAGACGCACGGCATCCGCGCCCCGCAGCTGCACAACGTGGATGTTACCGGGACGCCCAGTTGCCGCATCGAGATGCTTCGCCAGAAACTTTGCCGCCGCGAGGCGCGCTGCGTTCGACGCACGCAGCAATAGCGCATTCGTGCGCGGATCAGCCTGCACCAAGACCTTCAGCGTCGCATCCGCATTTCCGATCGCCCCAGGGTCAAGCATCTTGGTCATCTGGGTCGCAACGTCGATCGAATTCGCGCTCTTCAGTTGTACTACCTGTACCTGCTGGCCGGCCGCAGAATCGACGCCCTCGATGATCTGCGCGATGCGGCGGACATTATCTGCATAGTCGGTGACGACGATCGTATTATTTGATGGATAAGCCGCAACCATATTACTCGGCGAAATGAGCGGACGCAGCACCGGCAGCAGGTTGTTCGCCGATTCGTTCCTAAGGCGGAAGATCTGAGTGACGACCTGATCGCCGTGTGCCGAAGGCGCATTTCCGATGTACGTCGGCACACCCTCCGCTTTCGCATCCGCTTCGGGCACGACCTTCAGCACACCGTGATCCTGCACCAGCGAGAAACCCTGCATTCGCAGCGCAGACTGCAGAGTTTTCAATGCTTTGTCCTCCGAAACAGGGCGCTCAGAGACGAGATTTTGCCGCCCTTCGACGCGCGGGTCCACAATGATCGTCTTCCCTGTCGCCGCGCCGATTGCCTTGGCGACCTGATCAATGCCGGCATCGACGAAATTGAGCGTCACATCTGCCCGAGCGGTATGGGCAGCAATCAATCCAGTCAGCAGCAACGCAGTTGCGCGGCGGGATCATGGCCGCCACATTACGGCGTGGCGACGATGTGCGGAGTCAAGAGGCCTTGGCAGACCATGGAACAGCGCGGCCATCGGCTCCATCATCACGGTGAGGCTGCTGAGCTGCTGAGCCGATTCCGATCACCACCAGTTCGGTGAACTGCGTCGTCACATATGCTGACCGTCGCTACGCAGACCACCCTGACGGGGACTGCTATTGCGAGACCGCCCTGGCACGCTCAGAACCGCTTCGAAGCAGACAGGGCCATCCTTGACAAGGCGCTACCGACAAGAAAGGTGGTAATCCAGCGCGGCCGTCGCATCCGTTCTCCTGCTCGCGAACATAAACGCATCCGAGGCGGCTGAGCACGCTCGTAACGGGCCGCGACAACTCGGCGCAACGCTGGAGTCAACAAATCGACGCTTCGATCAAGTGCAAACCCAGTGGCACCGCAATCAGCGTGGACGGCGTTCGACTCCGCACTCGCACCTAGCCCCGTAGCAACAACGCACGAATCGTAACAGCGCAAGTTCGTTTCGTATAAGCCGCTATTTCTTTTGGATGCATCAAGCTGATTTATGAGTCGCGGTTCCGCCGAAAGCGACCTCACGTTGGCAAGCGCGGCTGAGTTAAACGGGGGTTATGCTCTTTCGAGCAGACCTGATACCCTGGCGGGATGAAAAAAGCAGCCACTACTCAACCGATGTATCGGATGAAGAGTGATACTTCGCCGCTCCGTAGCTAGACTTCGGACAAGGTCGGTAAGTGGAACGGTCGGAGCCTGAGCTGGTCATAGGGACCACCAAGAGGAACCCAAAGATGGCAAAAAGAAGCCGCCGGTCGCATAGCCCGGCATTCAAGGCAAAGGTAGCGCTGGCAGCCCTGATGGGCGACAAGACGCCGGCAGAGCTGGCGCAGCAGTACGACGTTCATCCGAACCAGATTACGGACTGGAAGAAGCAGCTGCAGGAGCGCGTGTCGGAAGTGTTCGAGACGGGCAAGTCGACGACGGGTGAGCCACAAGTGGACGTCAAGGTGCTCCACACCACGCGAAGATCGGCCAGTTGACGCAGGAGAACGATTTTTTAAGCGGAGCGCTCAGCAAGGCGGGGCTGAGCGGAAAGCGATGATCGACCGTGCACACGCACTGCCGATTGCGCAACAGGCGCGACTTGCGGGGATCGCCAGATCAAGCGTCTACTACCAGCCTCAACCGGTCAGCAAGACGGAACTGAAACTAATGCGCCGCATCGACGAGCTGCATCTTGAGTTCCCGTTCGCGGGAGCGCGCATGCTGGCGCGTCTGCTACGGCGTGAAGGCATCAAGGTGGGACGCCGGCACGTCGGCACGCTGATGAAACGCATGGGCGCGAAGCGCTGTACTGCAGGCCGAACACGAGCCGCGACAAGCAGCACAAGATCTGGCCGTATCTGCTGCGAGGAATGACGATCAACCGTGCCAATCAGGTGTGGGCGCTCGACACCAGCTACATCCCGATGGCGCGGGGCTTCATGTATCTGACTGCTCTGGTGGACTGGGCCAGCCGAAAGGTATTGGCACATCGTGTGGCGATCACGCTGGAAGCGATCCATGCGGTCGAGGCGCTTGAAGAGGCATTCGCGAAATACGGCCAGCCTGAAATCGTCAACACCGACCAGGGCAGCCAGTTCACCGCGACCGCTTCTACAGACGCGGTTCTGGATCGCGGCATCAAACTGTCCATGGACGGCAAGGGAGCCTGGCGAGACAACGTGTTCGTCGAACCTGGCGAAGCGTCAAGTATGAGCAGGTGTACCTGAAGGCATACGAGTCGGTCAGCCACGCCCGGCGCTCTATCGGCGATTACATCAATCTGTACAACCAGAGACGACCTCATTCGAGTCTGGAAGACCGCACGCCGGATGAGGCATACTTCGCGACGCTGCCTGCGATTAAATCGGCAGCATGAACGCCCCGGTGGTTCCACTTAACAATCTTGGGACCCTGTCCGAACAAGCGAAGCCACCTCTGTGCATCAAGGGAGGAGTTGCATCGTGACGACTCATACAAGTACCAATATGATTCGCCCACCGACATCAATTGTTAGGCCGAACCGGCAGGGATTCAAGCAGGCTATCAAGTGAGATATGCCGCTTTCCGTCTGCTTCCTGAAGAACCTTGAACACCTTTTGCTCAGCGGGCGTGGAGATGACAAAGTCGTTGTACGCAATCAGCAGAAGATTTCGATATGCTGTGTAATCAGGCCGAACCAGCGTTCAACCTGATTCAACCAGCTTGAGTAGGTCGGCGTGAAGTGCATGTGGTAGCGCGTATGCCTGGCCAGCCATGCCCCGACCTTCGGATGCTTGTGTGTTGCATAGTTGTCGACGATCAGATGCACATCGAGATCGGCAGGCACTGCCTGGTCCACATGCCTGAGAAACGCCAGGAATTCCTGATGTCGGTGGCGCGACTTACATTGCGCAATGACTTCACCCGTTGCCGTATTGAGCGCGGCGAACAAAGTAGCCCTTTATCGACGCGGACTCATCGCACCGCCACCGCAAGATGCACCGAACTTCGTTGCGCACATCCAATAATCAGAACCAGCCGAGCGCAAATAATGCCACGCGGTAAGCGAGACTACTGAGAAGTAGACCATCAAATTAATTTATGTCTGTGCTTATATTGATCGGCGTAGGTCTGTTTTCTGCATTTTATCAATGAAGCACAGTCGGTATAAGAGATGCGCGCAAATCTATGCGCCTACGGAGCCAACGCATGGTTTCGTTCAAACAAGGGACGGGGTAGCCTAACGTATTTGACGACACAATTGCGACACGATGACTCATCTAGAATAGCCAATAGACTAAATTCTGTTATGTAAACCTTAATGACTGGAATGAAATGCATCGCAATTTTCATCAAGCTCAACACCAGTTGTCGGCGCAAAACACTGCATGTGATCGCCATCATGGAAGAATCTTCTGCCGGGACGATGGCAAATGGCAGTCGGCACGGCGTTAGCGCCGACCAAGTTTTAGCTGGCAAGGAACCTCGCGAAGACACCTGGCCGCTAGCACAAGCTGCTGAGCCAGTCCTGCCGGCATTGGTGTTCTCGGCCGCCATCACGACCTCTCCAGTTGTAACACGCCGTTAGCAAGGGGACGCTGGAGAAGAAACTCCTAGCGTGGGTGATCGGAGAGGACGTTCGAAATACTTGTTCCGACGCTCACGCATACTGCCACGGAACGACCCCGTTCGACCGACTGGCTGAATGGCCAGCGCGTCGCCGTGGTAGATGATGCCAGGGGATATCAAGACCACTCCATCGGATCAGGGCAAGGTGCGGAGAACGTTTCCTGCGCAGTGGCCCGGTCTCCAGCTCCAGAGAGGTCACTGGCCGAATTTCGCTATTTAGGAGCACCCCTCCTAGGGTATCCCGGCGGCGGCCGAGTGCACTGGGTGGGTTGATTGACTGAAGGCCGCGAAGGCCGCGCCACGTATTGGCGTCGTCCGGGTTCATTTTGGAATGACCCATTTTTTTGATAGAAGGCTATTCCGCAAGCATTGATCGAAGCCAACGAACTGATTGGAGTCTCGACTCGTGAATCTTCCAAAACGCATGCTCGTCGCCAATGTCGCGTGGGCCCAGGAAATCGGACGGCGCGAACCAAACTTGTTTCGCGCGCTAGCCATTGGGCAGAAACCGCAAGTGCTCTGGATTGGCTGCTCAGATAGCCGCGTGCCCGTCGAAACCATCACCCACTGCGCGCCGGGGGATCTATTCGTTCATCGCAACATCGCTAACCTTTTTCATCTTGATGACGACAACACCATGAGTGTGCTCGAATATGCGGTGTGTGAGCTGCGGGTCGCGCACATCATTGTCTGTGGGCATTACGGATGTGGGGGCGTGCGCGCCTCGCTACTTCCGCCAGCCGATGCCTTGCCGCACTTCAACCGCCACATCAGGCCGCTTTGCGCACTCGCACACACGCATCACGCGGCGCTCGCTCGCCTGCCATCGGAAGAGGCACGCATCAACCGGCTCGTCGAACTTAATGTACTCGAACAGGTACGCCTGCTGCGCGAGCATCCGCTCGTGCGTGGGCGTGCACCCTCTCCCCTTGTGCACGGCTGGATCTTTTCACTGAACGACGGCCAGATGCGCGAACTCGTGTCGGGCTACGGGCCTGAAACAAGGAAGGCAATCGCCCCCTTCTGACCCGCTCCAGATCGCTCCGCTTACCTCGTTCACCGGAACATGGCAGTCGCACAAGTTTCGCCGTCGCGGTATTCACCCTTTACTATTTTTCGTGTCCGTCATGACTTCGAAAGCTTTCCCGTCTGCGCTTCTACGTGACCTCGCTGCCGGCGCTGTAGTCTTTCTCGTCGCGCTGCCGTTGTGTCTCGGCATTGCAAAAGCCTCCGGCGCAGAGCCGCTATCCGGGCTGGTGTCTGGCATCGTTGGTGGCATCGTCGTCGCCTTGCTCAGCGGATCGTCCCTCAGTGTGAGCGGCCCCGCCGCGGGCCTCGTCGTGATCGTCGTCGACGGCATCGCGCGTCTCGGTAGTTTCTCTGCATTCCTTATTGCATTGCTGCTCTCGGGCGCCATCCAGTTCGGCTTCGGCACGCTTCGAGCCGGGCAGCTCGCCTCGTATGTGCCCACACCCGTCATCAAGGGAATGCTCGCCGCAATCGGCCTGCTGCTGATCATCAAGCAGGTTCCACTCGCAGTCGGTCTGACGTCGGGCGGCAACACCGAATCGTTGGCAGGCGCGCTTGCATCCATCTCGCCCATAATCTGTACTGTAGCCGCCATCTCGCTGGCCATCCTTGCGGCCTGGGACACGCATACGTTGCGACGCTTCGCCCTCGTGCGGTTCGTGCCCGCGCCGCTTGTCGTCGTAGTTGCGGGCGTAAGCGCGACGCTGGTTTGCGGCGCGTTAGGCGCCACGCTCGCGTTGCCACCTGAGCACCGCGTAGCGTTGCCGGCCATCAAATCGTTGGCGGCGCTCCGCGACGCCTTGCATTTCGCTGAGTTCGGGTTGAGCTTCGCGCGCCTTGTGGATCCAGAAATCTGGATCGTCGCCCTGACGCTTGCCGTTGTCGCCAGCCTAGAAACGCTCCTGAGCCTCGAAGCCGTCGAGCAGATCGACCCGCAGCGTCGCGCCGCACCACCGAATCGCGAACTCAAAGCGCAAGGCGTCGGCAATATGGTGGCAGGCGCAATCGGGGGATTGCCCATCACATCCGTCATCGTCCGCAGTTCTGCCAACGTCCACGCCGGCGCGCGAAGCAGGCTCTCCGCAATCGTGCACGGCGTGCTGCTCCTCGTCAGCGTGTTCGCGCTCACGGATGCGATCAACCTGATTCCGCTCGCGAGTCTCGCCGCCATTCTCATTCATACCGGCATCAAGCTCGCCAGACCGTCGCTGTTCATTATGTTCGCGAAACAGGGAGCGGCAGCGTTCACGCCATTTATTGTAACGATTGCCGGGGTGCTCGCCACCGATCTGCTCACCGGAATTGTGCTCGGCGTGCTGTGCAGCGCCGCGCTCGCGTTGTGCGCGAATCTGCATCGGCCTATTGCCCTCGCGCGACACAACGACCATTTCCTGCTCTCGTTTCGCAAGGATGTGTCGTTTCTCGGCAAGGTGGCGCTCAAGGAGATGCTTGCGCATATCCCGGATCGGGCGACTCTCATCGTCGACACAACCCGCGCCGATTTCATCGACCACGACGTGCGCGAACTGCTAGACCGTTTCATTGACGAGGCGCCGCTGCGGTCGATCGCGGTGGAGGTTCGACATGCCGCAACGGTGCTGCCTCCTGCAACGCGCTCAGGCGTCTGACCGCATGCCAACAATGATGTTGGGATCCGTGCTCGGGTTGAGCTCGTGTTTGCCGTTGTCAAGCGCCTGTGGGGCTTCACGAAGGTGCGTTGTCGCGGTCTGGCGAAGAACGCCAATCGCGCCTTCGTCGCGCTGGCATTGACCAACGTCTATCTCTCGCGCAGACGATTGATGGCAAAGGTACGCCTATAGGTTCTGGTGCAAATAGGCAAGCGAGTTGAGAAAGTGCATATAGGTAGGAAAGCTTATCGATCAAACAGGACCGCATTCCATACGGCGGGCGCAGCGGCTTCCTTGAAGCCGAGCTTCGCGAGATCAAACTGCCCCGTGCGAATGCGATGCGTCAACCCGATTCCTGAAATCGTGGTCACGGCGCTCCCGAATCGCTTGAACCCAGGCATCACGTTCGTTCTGGACTTGATGTGGCGATGGTCTTGCTCGATCACGTTGTTCAGATATTTTGAGGACCGGACCTTCGTGTCTTCAGGCACCGAGAGCATGTCGGGCGCCGGCGGCAAGCCGTCTGCCTGCGCGGTCATGGTCTGGATGTGCTTGAGAAAGCTCGCCACCTCGCGCGGGCCCGGGCGTTTCGGCTCGCGCTTGAGCTCGTCCCACGGCGTGCGGCCCGTCCGCGCTTTGAAAAGGTCGTCGAGCCGCGTTCGCAGCGGCTCGTCCAGCGATTCGGTGAACGCCTGGTAGATCGCCTCATTGAGTTGGCTGCGGGCGTGGCTGGCGGTGCGCGAGAGCGTCGCCAGCGGCGGCAGTTCGTAGCTGTGCCGCACGAGCTCCTCGAGCAGGACGTTGATGATGTCGGGTAGCTCGGCCTTGGTGCGCGCGGCGCCGGCGGCCAGGGTCGCGAGCCACTCGTGGGTCGAAGCGTCCAGGGGACGAATGCGGGCGTACTCGCGCAGGATCTTCTGGTGCCGCGACTTGCTGCCGGAGCGGTCGTAGCGCGCGAGCGTCGTGCGCGGCACTGGACGGGCGCCGAGCGCAGCGCAGACGTGATCGATGATCGCCGGCGGCACATCCGACACGGGCGGCATATACCCGAGGCGCTGCAACAGCTTCAGCTGCGCGAGGATCAGTACGCGGGCCGGCGCCTGCCGAAACTGGCCACCCACGAAGCGGATCTCGGCCCGCTGGGCGTGTAGACCTTGCGCAGCTCGTCGTCATCTACCTCGGCTGGCAGCACCGGGTACGCAGTCTCATGCACAGTGCTCATGCGGGCAGCCTGAGGCGGGGATCCGAAACGCGAATCCTACGACAAATTCAGCGCAGACAGTGCCGTCAGCTCAGACCTAGGTGGATTGGCGAGAGCGCTTTGCGGTGCGTGGCGGCAGTGGCGCGGTCCGCGTCGCGACCTGCCCTTGCAGGAGGCCAACCTGCTGGACGAGCGCGTCGCGCTCACGGCGCAGTTCACGCACTTCCTCCATCACGCTTGCGAGTTGCTTCTCGTGCCGCTCGGCCTAGCGTCGCTGCTCAGCGGCGTCGGCCGCCTGACGCTGGACGTCGCCCACAAGCTGCTCGTTGCGCTGCTGGGTCTTGGCGAGCGAGGCTTCCGCGCGGCGCTGCGCATCGCGCGCTTCCTCGGTCTGCATCATGACGCGTTTTTGCACGCCCTCGGCCAATTTCAGCCCTTCAGGAGTGGTCAGCCGACGTCCGTTGATAGTCAGCAATCAGCCGTTAAAAGGCGCCTCTGCCAATTGCAAACCGGGAAGGTATTGCGGTGGCGCGCTGCACGGTCTCCGGGCTGATGAAGTTGCAGGTTTGCGCCGCCTGTGCGCGGCAGGCGGCGTCGCGCGACGATCCCCGATCCGGCGCGCCGTGCCCGCTGGACCGGTTCAATCGGCAGTCTGATCGGACCGCCGGATCGCTGCGGACAAGCTCTTCCACATTCGTCATTGAGTTCTACGTGCCATGAATTTCGCGCTTCGATACGCGCGTCTGGCAGGCCCACATGCAGGTCTTTGGCGTGCCGAAGGTGGGCAACAAATGATGTGTAGCAACATCGGGCGCGCGGACCGGGCTGACGGAACGACGCGAGCGGTCGGCACATTGGAGAAATCCCAAGACTCCGTTTTTTGATGGCTTGACATCAGTTGTCGCAATGACTACATTAGGAATCAGTAATGTAACGGTTGCGACATAAATGCACAATCAGACGGCAGCAGCGGCGTTTCCCGATGCGATTCGGCTCCGTTTCGACTCGCTGACACGCGCGCAGCAGGCTTTGGCGAGTTATATCGTCGATCACGTCGAGCAGGCGGCGTTTATGACTGCGCGGCAGCTCGGCGATGCGGTCGGACAGAGCGACGCGGCAGTCGTCCGGTTTGCACGGGCAATTGGCTATCCGGGATTTCCGCAAATGCGCAGCGCGCTGCGCGAAGGCCTGCTTGAGCGAGTCGGTGCAGGCGGGATGCGAGCCGCCGCCGATCGGCCGGCTGCTGGCGAAGAGCTAAAAAACGAGGTGTTTTCGTCCGATGCCGCCTTGCTCGATGCGACCGCACGGTTGAATCCGGTACCGCTCGGCGAGCGCGTCGCCGACCGACTGATCGCCGCACGACGCATCTGGGTGACCGCGCACGGCACCACGTATCCACTTGCGCTGCTACTGTCGATGCAACTGAACCAGATCCTGGGCACCTGCGAAACACTGACCGTTGGCCACGGCGACATCGCAGACCGCATTCGTCAGGTGGGCGAACAGGACGTGGTGATCGGCATCGGCTATGCGCGCTATCTGCCGTACACGATCGAGCTGATGAAGATCGCGCGTCAGTACGGCGCGTATATTGTCGCGATCACCGACAAACCGTCGTCGCCTCTCGCACAGATCGCTGCCGAGAGCTTTCTGGTTGGACGCGAGGGAACGCTGTTCAGCTGGTGGTCGCAGGCTGGAACGTTGGGCCTTGTCAATTGGCTCGTCGCGCTGACGGCGACCCGCAACGGCGAGAATGCCACCGCGATGCTTCAACGCTCAGACGACGCATGGCGGCTGCTGTCACATTGGAACGCTGGCGGCAGCAACGGCGACGCTCCGTCGCTCGCTGATCAGCTGAACGGCCGCCTCAATTTCGGCCGCTCGCAGGGCGAAGCTGCTGCTTCACAAGCAGAAAACCTTGCATCACCCACATCGGGAAACAAGCAAGCCTCAAGACGGCGCAAAGCGCGCTAATCAACCCGGAGCAGACATGACCTTCAGCACCAGCCGCCGCCGTTTTCTAGTCAACACTGCCGGCATCGCCGCCGTCGGAGCGTTGCCGCTTGTCGCGCCCTCCATGGCGCATGCGTCCGACGCGGGCAAGGTCGTCGTGCGCGGCTTGGGAGGCGCCTACCAGGACGTGATGGCGGCGGCGGTGCACAAGCCGTTCACGGCCGCGACCGGCATCGAGGTGGTAGTGCAGCCGGCCACCGCCGCACAAATTCGTGCGATGGTGCAGGCTGGCCGCGTATCGATCGACGTGTGCGATCTGGTCGACATCGCGCAGGTCGCGCTGGATAAGATCGGCGCCCTTGCCCCGATTGAGTACACGAAGATGAGGTACACGCACGCAGATGACATTCAGCCTGTCATCCGCAAGCAGAACTACGTGGGCAGCCTGTTCTTCTCGACGGTGATGGTCTACAACACCGAGGTTTACAGGAACGGTGCGCATCCGAAATCGTGGGCCGAATTCTGGGACGCCAAGAAATTTCCCGGCTCGCGCACCCTGGCTGATCAGCAATCGGGTTCGGCGGAACTCGAATTCGCGCTGCTCGCCGACGGCGTGCCGATGGACAAGCTCTATCCGCTCGACGTGCCGCGCGCGCTGAAGGTGCTGTCGCGCATCAAGCCGCAGATCGCGACGTGGTGGACCACGGGCGCCTCGTCCGCGCAACTGATGGAGCGCAAGGACGCCGTGCTGGGGGGCTTATGGAACGGCCGGGCACAGGATCTGATCGACAAGGGCGCGCCGCTCGCCATCGAATGGAACCAGGCGAAGCGTCAGACCCAGGCACTGTCGATCATCAAGAACGCGCCGAACGCCGCGAACGCGCAGAAGTTCGTCGACTTCGCGTTGCAGCCTTCGGTGCAAGCGGAGATCGCCCGTCACCTCGCGTACGGCCCGACCAACCAGAAAGCGCTCGCGCTGCTCAAACCGGAAGAACTGACGCGCTTGCCGAGTTCGAAGGAGCATTTCGTCGAGTCGTTCCAGCAGGATCCGCAGTGGTGGTCGGACAACCTCGCATCGGTGGGTCAACAATGGCAATCGTGGGTTTTGCAAGGATGAGCACGAGCGGAAAACCGACAGGCGGCGCAAGTCTCGAACTGCGCGGCATCACCAAGACGTATGGCCACGCCGCAGCTGTGCGCAACCTGGACCTGAAGATCGAGGCGGGCGAATTCGTTACGCTGCTCGGCGCGAGCGGCTCGGGGAAGACCACCTCGCTGATGATGCTGGCGGGTTTCGTCGAACCAACGTCCGGCCAGGTACTGATTGGTGGCGATACCGTGACAGCGCTGGCGCCCGCTCAGCGTAATCTCGGCGTCGTGTTCCAGAACTATGCGCTATTTCCGCATCTGACGGTGGCGCAGAATCTTGCCTTTCCGCTGCAGATGCGGCGTGTCGGCAAGCAGCAGATTGCCGCGAAGGTGACGCAGCTGCTCGACACCGTGCAACTCGCCGACAAGGGGCAGCGCTATCCGCGCGAGCTGTCGGGCGGCCAGCAGCAGCGCGTCGCGCTGGCGCGCGCGTTGATCTTCGACCCACGCGCGTTGCTGCTCGACGAGCCGCTCGGCGCGCTCGACAAGAATCTGCGCGAGCACATGCAGCATGAGATTAAAGCCTTACATACGTCGCTTGGTACGACGATGGTGCTGGTCACGCACGACCAGGAAGAGGCGCTGACGCTGTCGGACCGGATCGCCGTGATGCACGACGGCGCGATCGCGCAAATCGGCTCGCCAGCGGATCTTTACGAGCGGCCGATGACGCGCTGGGTCGCCGAATTCGTGGGGCAGTCGAACCTCCTTGACGGCGTGATCGAGTCAATCGATGCAGGCCGCGCGACGCTGCGTCTGCCAAACGGCACCGCGCTTGGTGGTGCGTGTGCGCCGTCACTGCGCATCGGCGAACGAGCGAGTGCGCTGCTCCGTCCGGAGCGCCTCGCGCTCTCGCGGCGCGGCGAAGCTTCGGTCGCGCCGGCCGCAGGCGCGGTGATCGATGCGACGGTGATCGATTCGCTGTACCTCGGGCATACGGTCAAGTACACGGTCGCGCTTGCCGACGGCCAGCGTCTCGCTGTGCAGCTGTCGAATACTGGCCACGCGTCGATGCCCATCGCCGGCGATGCCGTGACCCTGCGCACTGGCGTGCAAAGCGCGTGGCTGATGGCCGCTTCGCCGGCCGCGCACCTCTCGTCGCTCGAGCGTGCCGCATGAGCGCGGTTGCTGTCGTCCAGACGCCGCGCCGCAGGCGCGCGCCCGCGTTCTGGCTGTTGCTGCCGCTCATTGCGTTCGTCGCGGTGTTCTTCATCTATCCGCTCGGCGCAATGCTGGTGCGCGCGGTGCACGACAAGACCGGTTTCACGCCTGTCTACATGCTGCGCATTCTGCACGAACCCGCTTATCTGGTCGTCTTGCGCACGACCTTCGTTATCGCCGCGCTTGTGACGGTCTTCACGCTCGTGGTCGGTTATCCGCTCGCGTATTTTTTATCGCAACGCAAGCCGCGCACGGCGACGCTGCTGATGATCCTGGTGGTCATTCCGTACTTCACGAGCGTGCTGGTTCGCACGTATGCATGGATGGTGCTGCTCGGCAGCCACGGCCTTATCAACGACCTGCTAATCCGCCTGCATTTGATCGATGCGCCCGTGAAGCTGCTCTACAACCGCACCGGCGTGCTGATCGGCATGACATACATGCTGCTGCCTTACATGGTGCTTGCGCTCTATAGCGTGATGCGTTCGGTCGACACGCGCCTGCTGCTCGCCGCCGAAAGTCTCGGCGCGGGCCGCACGCGCGCGTTCTGGCGAATCTTCTTTCCGCTTTCGATGCCAGGCGTCGCCTCCGGCGCGCTGCTCGTGTTCATTCTGTCGCTCGGCTATTTCATCACGCCCGCGCTGATGGGCAGCCAGCAGGACAGCCTGATTTCGATGGTGATCGAAGCGCAGATCGAAACCTACTTCGACTGGAATTTCGCGTCCGCGCTCGCGGCGGTACTGCTCGCCAGTACGCTGTTGCTGTTTGCGCTGTACGAACGTGTGATCGGACTCAACCGGCTTTTCGAGGCAAAACTGTGAACCCGCGTGGAACCAGCCTGCCGCTCGCCATCGTGGCGATTGCGGTGCTCCTCTTTATGGCCGCGCCGATCGTGCTCGTGTTTCCGCTCGCGCTGAACGACGCCGGCTATCTATCCTTTCCGCCCAGGTCAATTTCGCTGCGCTGGTTCGTTTCGGTACTGACCGATCCGGACTGGCTCGCGTCGATCTGGCTGAGCGTTCGCGTCGCGTTGATCTCGACGGTGATCACGCTGCTGCTTTCCTTGCTCGCTTCGCTCGCACTTGTGCGGCACCGCTTTCCGTTCAAGCGCGCGGTCTATGCGCTGATCCTGCTGCCGATGATCGTGCCGAACATCATCGCGGCCATCGCCATGTTCTTCTTTTTCTCGGACGTCGCGGTGTTCGGCAACATCGGCTCGATCGTGATCGGCCATGCGGTGGTGGCCTCACCGATTGCGGTGATCATTCTGTCGTCGACGTTGCAGGCCTTCGACGGGCGGCTCGAAAACGCCGCGCAGAGTCTCGGCGCGAGCCGCCTGGCCGCGTTCATCCGCATCACGTTGCCGATGATCGCACCCGGCGTGATGTCGGCTGCGATCTTCGCGTTCCTCACGTCGTTCGACGAACTGCTGATCGCGCTTTTCATGGCGGGCACGTCGTCGCAAACCTTGCCCGTGCGAATCTGGAACGCCGTGGTGTTCCAGCTCGATCCGAAAATCGCCGCCGTGAGCGCGCTGCTCGTGATCGTCTCCGCTGTGACGCTCGGTTTGAGCGCGCTCACCGGACGCCGTGCCTGATCCCCTTCAGTTGACTTCACCTGCTACTTTTTGTGCGCACTGCGCCGCTCCCATGAATACTGACCAGACACTGCTTTTTTCCCTCGACGAATACCACCACCGTCTCAACAAGGTCCGCGCCGCGATGCGCGAGCGCAACCTCAATACGCTGATCATCGATCAGACCGAGTTCCTGTTCTACATCAGCGGCTTCGGCATTTCGGAAAACATGTACCGCGCGTGCGTGGTACCGCTCGAAGGCGAGCCGGTCTTCGTGCTGCGCGCAATGGACGAGCGGCCGTACCTCGAAACCACGTGGCTTGCGCAGCACGTAGGGTTTTCCGATTGGGAAGACCCGATCGAAGTGCTTGCGCAACTGCTGCGCGAACGAGGCTGGGACGCGGGGCATATCGGCCTCGACGGTGACTCGTACTGCATGACGCTCAACCGCTTCAAGTGCCTTCAGGCAGCGTTGCCAAACGCGAAATTCGGTGACTACTCCGGCGTGCTCGAGGTGCTGCGCGCGCGCAAGTCACCCGCCGAGATCGACTACATTCGGCGCGCAGCGGCAATCGGCGACATCGCGATCGAGGAAGCGCTGAAGGTATCGGGCGTGGGCACGTCAGAACGGGACGCAGCGGCGGCGGTGGCCTACGCGTTCATGCGCCACGGCGCGGATTCGGGCCGTACGGGCCCGATCACCAACGGCGTGGGCGATGCATTCCTGCACGGCAACCTGCATAGCCGCCCGCTCGCGAAGGGCGAAATCCTGCATTTAGAACTGCTGCCATTCGTGAATGGCTACAGCGCGCGGATCATGCGGCCTGCCGTGATGGGCGAAGCGAGCGACCAGCAGCAGCGTATCGCGCAACAACTGCTCAAAATTCAGGACCGCCAGTTCGCGGCGATGCGTCCAGGCGCGATTGCAAAAGACATCGACACGATTGCGCGGGACGCGATTCTCGCAGCAGGCTTGCGCCCTTCGTTTCCGAACATCACCGGTTACACACTCGGCTATTACTCCCAGTCCACGCCGCATACGAGCGACTTCACACGAGTATTCCTGAACAACGCCGAATGGGTGCTCGAAGAGGGCATGACTTTCCACATGTACGTATCGGCGGACGGGATTGCGTTCAGCGAAACCGTGCTTGTTACGAACGACGGCATTGAACTGCTGACGAAGAGTCCTCGCCGTCTCGTGGTGGTGTGAAACATGCGAATCGCTGTCGGAGGTATTCAGCACGAGACCAACACGAGCGCTGCGACGACGCCCCTTGATGCGTTTATCGTGGGAGGCGGCTGGCCCGGCTGGCAGAAGGGACAGCAGATTGGCGCGGTGCTCGGCGCGATGAATCTGCCGGTGAGCGGCGCCATCGCCGCGCTCGCCGGGGATCAACGCGTGGGCGCGGCGAATGTGGTGCCCCTGATGTGGGCAGCGGCGACGCCGTCCGGCCGCGTCGAAGACGATGCCTTCGATGCACTCGCCGACGAAATGATCGCGCGCCTGCTGGAGGCTGGTCCAATCGACGGCCTGTACCTCGACCTGCACGGCGCGATGGCCACGGTTTCGCACGACGATGCTGAAAGCGAGCTGCTCGCTCGCATTCGCGCGCGCGTTGGCGAAGCGTTGCCGATCGTCGTGAGCCTCGATCTGCATGCCAACGTGAGCCGGCGATCGTTCGTGCTGTGCGACGCGATGGTGGTGTACCGCAGCTATCCGCACATCGACATGGATGAAACGGGCGCGCGCGCGGCGCGTCTGCTGATCGAACGCATCGCTCGCGGGAAGCCGTGGGCTAAAGCGATGAGCGAAGTCGCGTTCGTCGCGCCACTAACGGCGCAATGCACGCTTGTCGAGCCTGCCGCATCGTTGATGGCGCGACTCGAACAGATTGAGGTAGATAACAAACTGGCGTCGACGTCGTGGGCGAGCGGCTTCCTGCTTGCGGACGTGACCTGTCGCCAGCAGAGCGTACTCATCTATGGTGACGACGGCGCGTCGGTACGGCGCATCGCCGTGCAGTTCGCTCAGGCGATCGAGGCGCAGCGTGATCGATTCACCGAAGCGCCGTTTGCGCCCGCCGCCGCAGTCGCGGAGGCGCTGCGGCGGCTCGCCGATGCGCCCGGCGAGACGGTCATCCTGTGCGATACGGACGACAATCCTGGCGCGGGTGCGGCATCCGACACGACGACGATCCTGCGCGCGCTCGTCGAGCAACAGGCAACCCGCGCGGTGGCGGCGATCGTCTGTGATGCGCACGCTGCCGGCGCGGCGCACGAAGTGGGCGAAGGGCGTATCCTGCGTATCGATCTCGGCGGACGCGCAGCGGTCGCCGGCAGCGTGCCGTTGACTGCGGATTTCGTCGTCGAACGCTTGTCTGACGGGCGCTTTACCGGCACGGGCCCGATGTGGCGCGGCGCCCCGATCGATCTCGGTCCAATGGCATTGCTATGCATCTGCGGTACCGATGTGCGCGTCATCGTCTCATCACGCACCATGCAGGCTGCCGATCAGTCGATCTTCCAACACATGGGCATCGACCCGGCGACCATGCACATTCTGGCGCTCAAGAGCTCGGTGCATTTCCGCGCGGACTTCGGGGCCATAGCTTCGTCGGTGCTTGTTGTGAAAGTCGAAGGTGATCGATTCTCAGGGCCGTCAACGACTGCAATTTAGCGACAACAAAAAGTAGCGATTGAATGGCGTTTGTTGCGCTGAAAACGGCCATCGCCAAGTCCAGCGGGAACAGCGGCTGTGGGTCGAGTGCAGGCACTTTGCGCCTGCCGTCCTCGGGTTCGATCTTGCGAGACACACAGTATTCGACACGGCGCCCGCCGTCTCAAAATTTCTCTTCCCAATCAAGGTATTAGATCTTCTTTGGCGAAAATTTTGCGAATCCCGGGCGGCCCTCATGCACTGGCTGCGACACACGCATGCCTCGCATGCGCTCGCGCGTGGCCCGGAACTGGCGACGCGACGATGCGGGGCAACCGGCGCCACGCGTCGCTCGCCACACGTCTATCTACCGCCATGGAGATGAGGTCAGGCGCGCGGGGCAACGCGATCAGGCTTTCGGTACATCCCGAGCCGGTAAGCACAACTACTTGCGTGAGCAAAAACCGATCCTGGACACGACTATAACGATAAGTCTTCTTATCATAAGGCATCTGTTTATCTCTTAAACTGCGCGATTTCAAAAATCGCCGGGTGCGGTCCCGCTGCCCGCCCTCCGCTGAACCCGTCGGCTTGCCCGATGCCGGTGAACTCGCAATCCTCAACTCCGGCGAGATGAAAGCGCAACGCCTGAGCTCCGTCAGGCCAGGCGTTTGTATCTGTCAACCCTCCACGTTCGCCCCAATAACTCGCGACGGCGTTAGAACCGATATAAAAGAATGGCGGTTCACGAGGCGTAGAATACGTGCCAATTATTCAACGCATTCGGTACTACAATCACGACCGGATCAAGATAAAATTGCGGGGATTCAGCCCGGTCGAATACCGAGCTCAATTTGCGAAGGCATAGTTCGTCCACCGTCTAACTTCTCGGGTTCCGTTCGGTAGGGCCTACTTTGTCCACTCTGGCGCCATCGGTCTAGACGGTGTTCAAGCAACGCTTACACTAGATCATGGTCGAACACAGCAATGCTATTTTGGGAAATAATGCAAAGTCTGAGCTACTACGGCCAGCGAAAAACAGCCACTTAACTCAAACGTTTGGCAAAGATCATGACGAGATCATTTGGACTGGTCGATTACAAAGTTCAGGAAGCCGAGTTTTTCTTGTTGGAAACTCATCGTTACGGCAAGAAGATTGACTACACTGCGGTGCAGTTTTGTGTTTCCGCTTTTGTCTCAGCTGCACGCAGCATCACATTTGCGATGCAGGCGTCGCTCAAAGGGCAACCGGAGTTTGAAGCATGGTATGCCCCGCGCCAAGAGTCTCTCCGAAAAGATCCGCTATCACGATTCTTTCACGAATTCCGAACAGTGACGCAGCACATTGGCGAAAATCTCGTGTCCGGTGGATCTCACAGTAAAAATGGAACTTTTTATTACTTCGCGCCGTGCCAAGACTTACCAAATGTCCCTGAGCTGGACGTAATCACAGCGTGCGACACATACTTCAAGGGCGTTCTCGAGCTAGTGTATGAATGCTACGAGCACTTAAAGTATGTCGTCGATGGTCAGTGGTATTTTACTGAGGAAAACTTTAATCGAATGGGCAAGTCGATAGAAGATGCTGAAGAGGAACTTGGTTTTCCGCGGGGATGGACGGATATCGGAAAGCCGGGAATTGAGCCTCATCGCTGGCATCTTCTTAGACGAAATGCTGATGGTTGCAATATCCAATCTCAGTTTGACACATGGCTGGGAAAGACACTGCTACGGCCCGCCGAGCCGCCCCCTTATAGTCCGGAGTCTATCCAAGGGGGTAGGAGCTAGAGCGCTTAGGTTTCCAGTATTTGTCGGAGTATTGGATCTACGTATGCACTGTTGAAAGCATCGACGACACGACCACCACACGTATCAATAATTTAGGCCAAGCTTCCCAGCGACCGCACAATCCAACGCCATCATCAGCGCCGTATGTGCGCCCCGGCCACCCAATCGTGACGAACCGCAGACAAAGACGCAGATCATAACGCAACTATAGATTGCGAAAGTCAAGGCCGACTCTGGAAAGGGCATTTGCGAGCCGCTGCAACAAATTTAGCGCGTATTCGTAGCGCAGTTGACAGATGATCGTTGCCCTTACCGCGTCGAACGCCAAGTTGCCACCGTCGTCTCGCATACGCTGAACCAATAACGACCGCCTGCCGTTCTGCAACTCGCCGTCAAAGCTACCACCATGCGGAGCAAACATTTGCTCCCAAACCGGGAGGCTAGTGCTCTGTGAGTCCGAGGTGAACTTGAACGCTTTGATCGCATTATCCAGTTGTGCGAACACGAATCGGTTTTGATTGACATTCTTCAACGCGTCCGACGGATTTGCTGATTCAAGCTGCACCGCAATAAATGGCATCGCCTGCCCCAAGCGCATTTTCCAACCGTTCTTCTTTTGCCCTGGAACAAGATCGCAAGCAGGCGAAAGACATATCCAATATTCCTTCCTCACGGGCTCCCCCGCGCCCTCTGGATACGTAAATTCAAAGACCTGACCTGTCGTCAAATGCGGTGAATCCACCGGCTTGGTACTGTAATAATAGTTCAGATGCGTTAGCTTCTGGACATCGTCAATACCCAAAGGCATGTACTTCGCAAGAACTGTCGCTCGGTCCGCTCCGCGAAAGTAATCAAAGATATTTCTCGCGTATGCCTTGACATCTCCATATAGACGATCACCCAAGGCCTCCCAATGTCGGTTGATCGACTGCGTCATGACGCTTTCTGCATCACCGTTGCTATTTAGCATTTCGTGCAGCCAACCAGCCTGAAGCGGCCTATTTGCCAATACGGATCCTTCTGCGCCCACCCCTTTCTCGCTGAGCTTCGTTCGCATTCGAGCCATCAGCAGTTGGTGGGGGCCTGGCGCCCATTTCATCAGAGCATCAACTAGGCAGGCCTCCAACCTGTTCGGTGCCTCTGTTAACTTGTTCACGACAGTAATGAAAACCCTATCAAGTCGAATCCAGTTTCGCTCCGCCGTGAAATCGCATGCGATATTTCCGTAATCGCATTCCGACATCTGATGCAACGTCTCCAGATGCCTCAATTGGATCGCGTACTCGAAGAGTGACTTTTCGCTAAGCCGAGTGTTCGCTTTCTTTCCATCTTCATGAACATATTCGACGTCCTTTATACGCAGCTCATCAGGACAACCTTGCAAAAATCCGGCAAACAGATCGTTGAGGCCGGATTCCTCGAGCCTCACCCTACTGCTTCGAACTTCCAGATACTTGGTAACCGACAGAAAGCTCATGAGATTTTTTTCGACACTGGCGCCTTCGATCTCATCTTCCCAGTCCAGAATGAGGCTGCGCGTTGCTCGATTCTTGGCCGGAGAATAGGGAGGTATCCACTCTCGGTGAGCCAGTGCGACGGCGATTTGCTGATAAACGTTCTGAATATCGCCTGATATCCCTTTTGTATACACAATGACCAGATTGAATTGGTCATTTTCTGCGAGCTTTTTTAGAATCTGAATGGCGCGTTCGCCGTCCCCGTCATCTCCTGTTAAGTGGTAGTCCAAGATCATAAGGTCACTATGGTGGAGGGACGGTGCCAATACAAGCTCGTTCATGCCAGTTTCGGGGCGACCATCGTGAACATCGACCATCCAGGGACGTGCACGCCCGCGACATACCGATATCAATTCCTTAACGCGCTCGACCTCTCCTATCTGGCCATCGAAACGCATTTCGACCACTTGCCTTTGAGCTGCGCGCACAGGAGACGATACAGGCGCCCCACCGTCGCCAGCAGCTTGCTCTTTTTGCTTCTCCCGCGCCTCGGAGTTCCAAGCCGCGTCAGGCTTATCGGTGTTCACGGTCGAAACATGTGCGGAATCGAGCAGCTCGTCCATCGTCGGAAAGTCGTCGTCCACTACAACGACTGTTCGAATTGGATCGATGTAGACCTCTTTCACCAGGCTGGTGTAGTCGACCTCTATCAGCTCACTCATACCTCGCCCCGTTAAAAGCAATTGCAAAGTTAGCGCCCGGGAGGCGCTTCATATTTTCGTTGGTGATGTATTCAATCGCGTGCCCGGCGGCGGCGAGATTTGCCCTGCATAGATAGAGTCCGACTCCGCGGCCACCTCGCAATTTTCTGGTGAAGAAAAGAGAGAATAGATTTCCGACGTCCTCGGGCTCAACGCCGGGGCCATTGTCACATACAAAAACTCGATTCTCAGCTACATCCAAAACTACTTTCCTTTCCGCCACGTCGGAACGAGCAACCCAATAGATCGCATTGTTCACTAAATTTATGAAGACGGGCAGTAGCCTTGCAAATTGATCAAAAACCTGGAAACGGTCAAAGGCGTCGGAATGCTCAAGCAAGATACCGTTAGAGTGCAACGAGGATTCGAGTAACTCCTTAACGTACTTGACAATCTCGCCCCCACCGATCCATTGTCCTGCGCGTTCACCTGAGAGTTTGAGAGGCGCGAGAAAGCGCAGTCGTTCGGATAACGAGTCATGACCGTGCTTAATAGCGAGATATGCACTCGTATTTTTGACGCTGTCCGGTAGATTCTTCAGCCCGTCTCTGACAGCACCGTCAAACCCTGCGATCTCATGGCTAACAATTTCGACTGTGATTCCAAGTTGAGCCAAAGCGTTGAGTCGTTGTATTTCCTCTTTGTTTGAGGCATTTTCGGCAAGCGTAAAGGCGACAAGGCTTTCGAGGTCGACATTCTCGGCCAGTGATTGCAGGGTGGAGACATACGAGCGAAACAATCGTTCGTTCTCGTGGTCCTGCGATTCCTTCTCGATATCCAGTTTTCTTAGTAGATCAGATAAGCTGATCGCACCCGCGTCCAACGAGTTCAACAAAGGCAGAGTGGCAGCATGATATGCCTTGTTTCGAGCCTCAATCAAATCACCGAGGCGCTGCGATTCCGCAGCCAGTAACTGCCTGGATTCTGCGGCCCACTTACGGATCCGGGCATGCAGATACGACGCATTTCTGCTCAATTCGGAGTGGGCGACCTCGCTTTGAGAGCGCGGCTTCACGCGATCGATCGCTACGCTAACCGAATCACGCAATTGCACTACCAAGTCAGAAGAACGCCCCATGTTAGAGCGGAACTCTTTGTATGACTTCTCGAGTGCACCCAAGTTTGAAGGCGCAGTGCCAAGATTCAACGCGGACTGACGTTCCCGCAATCCCTCGAGCCTGGCCCGATACGCCAACAGACCTTGCTCGTCCTCCGGCAATCGGTTGGAACGGGCCTCTTCGACCATCTCTTCCAACTCCCCCCTGATCGTTGCTATCTCCGGCAAAAATAGATCGAGATTTTTTCGAAAATTCTTGCGCCTTGTTGCACCAAGTTTCTTCTGAGCGCTCTCGGCGCGTTGCCGATCGAAATCAGCGTGCAGTTGTGGCAGTATTTGCTTCCGTATCGACGAGTCCGAGCCAAAAAACCGTCGCGCGGTAACGCGCAAAACGTTTTCAACAACATCCCTAAATACCTTCGCAGCTTTGTTATCGATAAATCCTTCGCGCCCTGCTTTATCTTTCAGATTTGGGTTTCCCTCCATGGTCAGCGCGACGCGACCAAACAAACGACGAATCGACCAGAACTCTCGACCAGCGTGCATCCCGCGTCGTCGCTCTATTTCAAAAAAATCGTTGTCTTCGCGCCCGTAAGGCATGACTCGCAGGCCGTCGCGGAAAACGAAGAAGCCTGCGGACAAGTCCGATCGCTTAAGGAGGCTCGCATGCACAGCGGAGTCATGCGTCGTGCTCTTCAATTCTTGTTCAAATGTGGCTAGGCGTAGCCCAAAAGGGCCGACTCGCGAATCGCTGCGCACACCCATGGGTGCTGTCGTACCAATGACAACTTCCTCATCAAGCCACTTGCCGAACGCTTTAATTCTCCCGCGAAACACGCCAGCCGCGTCGACCCACCCGTCGACTACATGCTCAAGCGCTTCGAGGTTACTCGTCGCGAATTCCTGCACATCGGAGACAATCGTTCTGTTCAACGCGCCTTCCCACGCGGTCGCACCGTACGCGAAATCCACAGTAGTCCCCGAAACGGTCACTGGTTCGCCATGCACTTTCGGAACATCAGGTTGAATGAAGTCCCCGGCGTACGGGTCGGTGAAATTGTTGAGGGTGTTTGTGAGCCTGTCACGAGCTGATTCTGCCGCGGCCTCATCTGATACGGGTAGGCCCGTCGAAAGCTGAGCCCGTAAATCAAAAGCAATGTCGGCGACGATCATCGCTGTGCCGTGTGGCCGCTCTCCTGTCCAAACCGGCCAGTGAGCCAACTGTCGATCCGTGAAGCCCCCCTTGATTAGGACGTCCTCAATCGCTGAGCGCGTTGACGGCTTACCCTCGCATTCTTCGAGCTTGTCAAATTTTCGCCACGCATCTGCTAACCGAATATTTCTCCCGGGATCGTCGTTATCGCCCCAGATATTACCCATCAGGCGATCAAACATCTGATCGAGAAGGCGCAGAAGTTCGGTGGTGGAATCAAACTCAACAACTGGAATCTTTATGTCGCCCAAAAAAAGAAACGGGTTCTCGAAAAGGCGCCAGTCGATCATCGAAGCTACAAAAGGTGTCTGCTCGCGTTTAGAGACAAGTAGCATGAGCGGTCCCAAGGCAGCAGCCGACAATCGACCGATACCTTTCTGGCCCTGACGACGGCGCACAGAAAGCCCGTCACGGTCTGGCTCCGGAACCTCTATGCCTGATGCTTTCGATTCTGTTCCAAGCACGAGCCACTTGTTCAGCAACTCGTGCTTCGACATCCCGTGTCCATCGTCGACAAGCGCTGCGGTGCAGATTTCACCGTCAAGGATATGCAAGTGCACGGCGCGCGCATACGCATCGTAAGAATTTTTCCACAGTTCGGATATCGCTGTGGGACAGTCGGCAATCTGCTCACGACCAAGATGATCGATAGTTCGCGCTCGTGCCTGGAATGCGATTGCGTCAATCATGGTGGATTTGCTTTCAGAGTGTCGCGCTGATTGAGCGCTTGATGTGCGTTAGCAACACCTTTCCCAATTCGATGGGGACGGCGTTTCCTATTTGTTCACCAGCGGCCATGAGCCCACCTTCGAAAATGAACGTATCTGGGAAGGTCTGGAAGCGCGCAGCATGTCGCACCGTAATCCCGTGATGCTTTGTGGGGTGCACAAACCGACCCTTTGATGGGTTAATGCAGGCGGTCGTCATGGTCGGTCCGGGCTCCCTTGGGTTGATGCGTCCGTAGACATCCTTGTGCCCATCATGGTCCGCATGGCATGCAAGCACCCGGCTTGAATCTCCACGACTACCGCCGTTCGACGGCGTTGACCGGAAGACCGCAACCAACTCCGGGCCGTGCTGCATATGGACATCATTAGGGTCTTGGGGATCAGTAGGACGGTTGAATACTGAAGCCGAAGGCACCCACGGACGGAGCGCTGGATTGTTTTGAATGGCCTTGGTGTCGCCGTGCGTTGGCGCGGGAGGCCATATGAGGTCGAGCTGGAAGTCGCTGCGAATGCCGAGAATGAAAACCCGTTTGCGTCGCTGGGGAATCCCAAAATCGCGAGCATCAAGCACGATTGGATCCTGAATATCATAGCCAGCCTGCGCACCGCTCCTGTAAAACTCCCTGAGAAACGCCTTGTGGCGATCCCACAAGATGCCAGGAACGTTCTCCATCAGGAAGACTTTCGGACGCAACTCGCGGACGAAATCAAAATAGCGATGAATCAGTTTGTTTCGTGGATCGTCGACGCCAGCGCCGTTAATCCGATGTACGGAGAACCCTTGGCATGGCGGTCCCCCCAGAACAATATCGCATGCCTTTCCCGCGGAAAAATGCTCGTCCGTCAATTTCGACGGATCGAGCAATAAGATATCGTTCTCGTACAGTCTTGTACCGTTACGACGTACGAGATTCTTGCGGTAGGTTAGACACGCTTTGGGATTAAATTCGACTGCGGCCTCGACGCGCATACCGGCTTCCCTCGCAGCCAATGAGAATCCCCCCGCACCCGCAAACAAATCGACACAATTGAGAGTGCGCCTCGGCATTTGATTAAGTTCTTCCTATCTTTTTCGAGTTACTCGCCCCGTGCTGGCATTGAGCACGAGAGCTTCGCTGCTGTGACTGGGCAGGGCCAAACCCAACCCTACACTATAACTGGAATTATGAAGGATGGGACCTGCTGCGGGCAACACCGGCAGTCGACTGCAACGGTGGTTCAACGTGACCGCCGTGTATATGGGGCCACATCAATGTTCAACGCCAGCCAAGCGGTCGGTCAGGGAAAGGCAATGTACCAGGCCGTTTTCTCATGCAAGCCCTCTTCCTTGCGACCCAACACCCGATCGAGCCGTACCCTCGGGGTCACAGGCGCTATGTCACGCGGGCTTACCGCGCGCTTTCGCGTCGGCTCGCCGAAATCGACCGCATCATCGGGCTCCCCGAAACATGGATCGCCGCATTGACCAGCTGGCAGCAGCCGAAATCGGGCCGGCTGATTGGCAACTGCGCTCTTTCAGTGATTGACGCCGATGTCTGCGCCTCGAGGCTCTCTTTGCCGGAGCTTATGGCTCGCGCGCGTCGATGCGCGAGCGGTGGCCACCGCGAGTCACCATCAACGGCAACTGCAAGCCGCAGAAACAGTCGCATGGGAGACGCCCAAGAAAGGCGCTGACAGGCGTCCGGGCATTTCCCGTCAATTCGCGGAATGCGCAACGTCCAGATCTTGTTCTCGAGGAGAACTGGCGTTGCCGTCGTCAATCGCCTATGGTCTATGAGGCGCTGTTCCGTTAGTGGCGGTACTGCCGACGAGTATACGGGCAAATCCGGTCGTGCTTGCCATACGCCGCGGCAGCTTCGATGTTTGGGATGACCGGGGGTTCCCGATCTCGGTTTTGAGTTCGACGTCTGCTGTCCGTCTTCCCTTGTACCTATGACGCGTGCCCTTTCTGCTGTGGCGTGGATGTAAAAAGACGACCCACCGACGTCGGTCGCACGATGTTGAGATGAAGAGATGCGGAAAAAAAGAAAACGCAAAGCAATTCCGCTGACCAAGTCGGAGCAGATGAGGCGTGTCCGCGGCTTAGACACCGCACCGGAAATGACGCTTCGGCGCGCACTTTGGCATACGGGGCTGCGATATAGGGTGCGTTTGAGGGTCCCCGGGCGGCCCGACCTAGCATTTTTGGGCTGCAAGATCGCGGTGTTTGTTGACGGCTGTTTTTGGCACGGCTGCGAAATGCATTACACGGCGCCAGCCACCAACCCGACTTTCTGGTTCGAGAAAATTGCGCGTAACAAGCAGCGTGACAGAGACGTAGAAGCCGAGCTCAAAAGGCTCGGTTGGACGGTGCTGAGGTTTTGGGAGCACGAAGTGGAAGGCGACCTTTCGTCCGTCGTTGACCGGATACGGTCAGCGGTCGCTCGGCCACTCGATTGACGTGCTCGCACAGCGGGCTACCGCGCACAGAAGAGATTGGCCGAAGATACGGCATCCTGCTCCATTGCACGCGGCAGCCACTCGACGATCATGCGCGACCCTTGCGCGCGGCCTTCTTCGCGGTCGCGGCAAGCTTCGCATCGAGCTGCGCCATCACCTCATCGTGCGGGACAAACGGCGCTCCGGGGCGGTCAGCCTCGGCCATCGCCTGCCGCACGTCGGCCTTGAACTCGGCCGCGTCGTCGGCCAGCTGGTTGCGCCGCCTCATGTGCGCGCTCTGGTCCGGCCGCGTCCAGGCCGGGGCCTTCGGCGCGCGCGTATCCCACTCCTCGAGCGCGAAACGGCCGGTCGCCACGCCGAGCGCGCGCACGACCTTCAGGGCCTGGCCCGGATCGCGGAATGCGCGCCGTTCGCGGCCGTTCGAGGTCACAAGTTCGGCCACGCCCGATTCGCGCGTTTCGAGCTCGATGTAGAAAGCGCCCCTTTCGGCGCGCACGATCGCGGACAGGACACCACCGGCCCTGACGACGGCGCTGGCCTGGGCGAGATCAAAGGACACACGTCGCATAGTAGTGCGCATGGGACAGATCGGCCCGTTCCCAGAGTCGCCCCGACTTTTCGAGGGGAATTCGCGCGTGAGATTTCTGCTGAGTCCTGCGATATTGCGAACGAAGACGCCCGGATCGTGGTGTGGCGTCCAACGCAGGAATCTCAACGGGAAGGGGAAGAACGTGGGCAAGAAAATCTTGGGTTATCTCGATGAGAGCAAACTGGTCGTCAGGCAAGGCCAGCAGTTTTGGCACCTCCATCAGACCCTAAAATCGTACAACGAAGCCGACTGCATCAACGCGCTCGGAAAAGAATACCTGGAGGCGGGCCGGGTTAAGACGCTCGCTGAAGGCGTAGTGCTCGCGGGAGCAACCATCACCGCGTATCGGAGCAACGAAGCTGGCGAGCGGGTGCCGCAGCGTGCCCGCGAGCGCTTAAGAACCGAAGAAGCGACCGCGTGGGAAGAAGCGCAAGCACTGACGAAGCTCAAGGGCGCGTAACCATGATGAACTACGATTTCGCCCGGAAAGCGCTGGAGCCTTGGTGGAGGAATGCGAGCCGCGACGTCGACCCGCGCTCGCTCGAGAACGGCCTTCGCGACATATTCTCGTTGGAAAAAGTGCCTTCGGTATCCGACGAAGAGATGCAGATCTTCGGAATGCTGTATGCGATCATGATTCGGGAGAACCGGAAATGGCTGAGCATTTCGCAGGTGACATATCCGCACGAGAATCTGATCGACGGGAGCCGCGATGAGGCGAGCTTGAAGTCGCGCATTGGGCTTACGGTTGCGACGAGTCGCGAAACGACGCCGCCTGTCGCGATAATCGAACCGATGCAACTCCGTCGACGGTTTCTCGACCTTGTGTCGTTATGTGTCCCGCGGGAAGAGCGTGAGCGGTATCCTCACCTACTGAACCTCGTAGATTCGCATGTCGTAAATACCAAGAATGCACCGTCACCGCAGAGCAGCGGTGTTGATTGTGCGGCATGGTGCCTTGCAAATTACTTTTCCGAAGGAATGCGCCGTGAGCGGGGAGCGGCTGCGTTCCCGCATCCCGTCACGCCGAATATGTCCACGGAAGATGTACGTGCCGCGCATGAAAAGACCATCGCCAAATTGCAGAGTGCGATTGACTCTCATCCCTGGCAGTTCACGATTCGAGATACGCCTGCGTCGAACGACTCCCTCTTTTCGCGCATTCTCGTCCATGCAGCGGTGAACCGACATTGCTTAGAAACCTGGGCGTACGAGAAGCGGCTGATGGATGGTCTCCCGATGCTGCAGCGGATTTTCGGCGAAGTCAGTGAATTCGTCCGAGGCGGCTTGAGTGATGCGGTCCACCAAGTAAGCGCCAAGGGCCACGTTGACTATGCCGCACTGGCTGAGCTGGCTCTCGAACGTACTTTCGCCGAGCAGCAGAGACCACTCACCGTTGGCGTTCAAGAGCGTATCAATGAGCAAGTCGATGCTGTACTAGCCAGCGCTCGCGACGGATTCTTCGAAGACGAAATTCAATTGAATGAGTTTCTCGTTAGATACCCGGCCCGCGCAAGGGCCTTGCTTTGGATCGTCCTCGCATGGTGTTACCAACATGGGGCTTGGATACCGAACGAAGATCCACGGATAAATAGGAAGAATAACACTGTAGTTTCGACGAGATCTAAAGTGATCACAGCAAGTCAGGACATGTCCACTTTACGCAGACTGCTCATGACTTCCGTGTTCAGTCAGCAGTGGGAGAAGCCCGACGCCGCTCGTCTCACGCTGCATGCGCACTTGAACTCGGCAATTCGCAATCTAGCGCGATCTAGCCTAGAGAGAAATTTCAAGGGTACGTCGCTAGCACAGTTGGACGCTTTCGTGTCGAACCTCGACAGACGTCGTTACATCGAGCTCATAAAGGAAGCTGAAGTTGGCACGCTGTTGCATCCTGTCGCGAGCTGAAAGCGAAATTGGCGCTAATGAGGCACGCAGCGAAGCTCGGCGTGAGCGAGCGAGCAGCCTATGCTCGACCCATTTCGAAATCGAGCAGCCAGCGACGAGCGCGCGCTCCGCATGCACCAAGGGCGTCGCGGCGTCTGGTGTGATGCACGACCCGTGGATGTCGCGCGTCGCTACTTAGCGGCTGGCATGTTCGCAAGCGTCCATAAGCATTGCGTCATAGACGAGCAGCAACAAGGCGGACGCGTTCATTGATAGCCACGTAGAGTTCCCGCTCGACGTTCCGACAGTATCACCGTCCGTTATGGCTCAGTGAGCTGCCGTCGGATCATTGATTGACGTATGTCGGCAAACGGTAGGGAAGCGGTCCATCATTGTGCGCGAGCCCCTACGGCCGATGAGGGTCCGTCTCCAGCCGATCGTCCGATCAGGATCGCCGATACCCGCGTAGTCCAGGACAGGCGAGCGACGTAGTCTCACGCCATTTGACACTACAGATCAACTGTCACAGTCCGGTTAGCCGCACGCTAGTACGTCAAGCCGGCATCTGCGTCGCCTCGGCGCACGAAGAAGCCGAAGTTCAAATGGCGAGGACAGCCCCGCTTAACGCATCATGCCGTACGCCTGACTGAACGAAAATCTTCAGGGCAAGCGGTCACGAATGGCGAGCAGCAGGTCGAGGTGTCTTTCAACGAGCAGCGGGATTGCCGATTCACCACGGGTCCATCGACCGATGGTCCGGCGGTCGTAGCCCGAATATTCAGCGAACGTCACCTGCGTCCAACCGAGGCGCGCCAATGCGTATGAAAGGTCAGCAGATTTCAATGCGAGATGGACAAAATGTCCCACGTTATCGAGGTTTAGTGACGCATTTTGTCATGAAAAGCGGCAATCTCAAACCCCGACCTGCTGGCAGCAAGGCGTGCGGCATGGGCGCTGCCCCGGGTGGCAAAGCGGACGCTGTTTCCCCCTGGTGCTCCACTGCCCTCCTGACTGGCCTCCAGCATCGTCTCTTCGCTGTTTTCCGTTGCTTTCGCGAAGCTCATTTAGTGGCTTCTGGTGTAGCCGAGAACTTGATTAACAAACCTTGAGCGCCGACCGTGCAATTCCAGCAAGTCACCAAGCGCGGTTTCGTCATGCTCGCGTTGTGCTACACACATCTCAAACTGGTCAGCCGCGTCGCCGACCTTGGTCACGGTCAAGGCATAGCACGTGTGCTTGCCACGCTCAACGTGTTTTGCAGTCACGTCATAGTTCGCGACGTACGGCACACCGATTACCTGATTCATGATGTTTGCGAAAGCGGCCATTGCCAAGAAAACGAGGATCGCTGCAGCGATGGTCCCGGTTGCCCAAGATTCGCCGCGGCCCATGACATGTTCCGTCGCCGCCCCGCGAGGCTTATACGTGGTGCCGACGAGGGCGCGCTGGAGGCGCCACACGATGAGCACTAGAGGTAAGACCGCCGCCGGAGCGACCCACCACCAATAGTCGGAACTAATCCGAACGGCTGGCCCATCAAACGATGCACTCCAAGCCAGTACCACGCCCGTCACGAAAACGAACGAGAAAACGCCATAGGAACTGCGACCGTTCACTATGAACACCGACTGATTTGGCCCCATCGCTTTCCCGGTTTTCCTAGGCCACCGTATTGAATGAGGCGGCTGTCTCTGTATCCAAAATTGATCCCGTTTTCAGCAAGTGCGTCGACCGACGATCAAGGTCATTTGGCCTCAAACGCATACGCGCGTGATGCCAAATGTTTGGCCAGCGGTTGAATACCAATCGGTCCATTAAGTATTCCGCAAGCGTCGCGTGTTCAACACACAAGTCCCATGCTTGCTGCACTCTTTCTGCGCTTCGCTGCACTACCTTCATTGCCTCTGGAACGTCGGTCGGGTGCATCGGCGCGCGTGATCCATTCTGTACGGCGGCAAATTGTTGCAGATGCGCGTCCAAGTCCTTGTGCCTCATCCGACAATGCGTCAAGTGCGCGCTCAACCGGTTATCGAGGTCAGACAGCTGTGTCACTGCAACACCGTCATGAAGTGCTGATACTGCCGGTCGCAGTCGTAGACCGTAATAAAAGTGACACCGTTGCGACAATAAATGTGTCATCCATTGAAAGGCGTGGAGCAAGAGATAAATACTCCTCTCTCAGGCTTTACCCTGCTTAGCCGAAACAGTTTCAGCCACCCCAACCACGTCGACGCGCATGAGCATGCATCCGATTTTTCGCTCGCCTGGTTGCAGAACTGGTCTGCACCAGTCATCCATCGGGATCAAGGCGAGGGCCGGTGTCCTGGCTCTCGCCCGTGGCTCTTGGGAGAGCCCCAGAAAACCATCGGTACCAGACCGGTGTCCACGGGAGTATTCACCAATGATCGGCTTGCTGCGTTAGCAGTGCCAGGCTCATTTCGGCTCATGGTCTGGGCATCCCAGCGATCGCTGATTGGGGGACGGCGGGAGCACGTGGCCCAATCACTAGCCTGGGTTCACGCCAACACATTTACCGGGCTCACGGCCCCGCCGAATCTAACCAAAGCATTTGGTCACCTCGAATGGTTTGCCATCTCGCAACATGTAGAATGCGGCGCGCGCGAGCTTGTGCGCGAGAGCCTTCATGGCGACCACGGGCATGCGCCGGGCTTTCTTGCGCTCATAGAAGCGCCTCGCCTGCGGACAGCTGCGCATGGCAACAGCTGCAGCTTCGATGAAGGCCCAGGAGAGATACTTGTTGCCGTTTTTGGCATTGCCTTCGCCTTTCTTCCTGCCATTCGAGACGCGCCTGCTTTCAACGCACCGACAATACGAGCTGAACTGGCCGACAGTGCGAAAGCGGGAAATGGTGCCCGTCTCCAGCATGATCGTGGTCGCCAGTGTGACTCCGATACCGGGCGCAGTTTTGAGGATCGCGAACTCGGGACGCAGTTTTGCTTCGCGATGAAGTATCGACTCGATTACCCTGATCTGCGCTTGCAGGGTGTGCACCACCGCGAGGTTTGCCGCCAGGGCAGTCTCGATATGCGGCGGCAAACCGAGTGAGGTTACGGCCGCGCTATCGAGATGGCGGACCTGCTCTGCGTTGAGGCGCAGATTCAACTGCCGTGCCAGGATGTTCTCGATACTGAGGGTGTTCAGCGTACTCTGCTGTACGAGTTGCATGCGCTTTCGGGCGAGATCACGCAGGCCTCGCTCCTGCGGGGGATAGATGTAACCTTCTGGCAGTAGCCCAAGGCGGAAGATATGCGCGAGAAACACAGCATCTCGTTCATCGCCGGCGTACTTCAGGCCCTCGTACTGCTTGATGGCGGCGGTATTTGCGAGATGGACGGCAAAGCCCGCAGCCATCAAGCCATCGACAAGCCAGTACCAGTTATAGGTTGATTCCACCACGACCCCTTGCAGGTCCTCGTGGAATTGCGCGAGAACCGCGATGACAGACGACAGGTCGTTGGCCAGTCGCTTGCAGTAAAGCACCCGGTCCTGATCGTCGATCACGGCGACCACCGCGTTGTTCGAGTGCAGATCGATGCCGCTATACTTCATTTCAGCCTCCTGAACGGGTCGGTTGAGCTTGGCATCTCAACTGTAGACCCTGGCCGCCCCTTCTTTGGGCGGCCAGGAGGCCTTTCAATGATTATCACAACGCGGCAGGCACCCGGCCCGGTGCCGAAAGATTGGCGCTGAGGCGACACAGCAAGCACGTCGCCGCTCTCTTCGAACTTCCGGTGTCGACCCAAAACGGACCTTTGCGGTTCTCCACAGCGGACATTCGTGGATCCTTCAATCGTTTTTCTTGTTGGCTCGGCGTAACAATTTTTTAAGATCGATTCGAACACCATAATAACCGGGCTTTAGTTCGAGTGCATCATAGAACCTTTCCCACCAGTCATTCGGCGCCTTTGTGGATTGCTTTCGTTGCATGAGGCGGTGATTGGAAAGCTGGTCATGTAACGTTCTATGCACCTGATCAACGACCTCAGCCGCGTCGCGCGGAGTGACTGACTTGAATGGAATCAGATAGAACTCTTCTTCCGGGTCAAATTCAGAGAGCGGTCTACGGGCAATCAATATGCCCGGAAGCTTTCCATGCATCGCGTCCCAGAGCGGTCGAATCTCGCGCATTTCCCCGGCAATCAGCGACCTGGATTTCGGATCGGGAACGAACAGCGACACCTTTTCCCTGTACGTTTGGCCGAGATTCCCCAAGTGCTCATTCACAGCCTTAGTGAATTGCGCTTGAGGTGGGGAGTACTCTTCGTAGACGTAGTAAACGAAAAGCTCGGCTTTGGGGTCCGGCTTTCCGAGGTACGTTTGCGTCACCCACATGGTGTTTTTTCCTATTGGTTTTTTGAAGCGCGCGGCCCGGTATATTGCCGCAACGCGCGAAGCTTGTCGACAATCTAGGCTCAACGCCGGATGACCGTTGCTGGCCGCACCGTGTCTCACGCCCAAGCATGAGGATCGAATCCCGCGCGTGTCTCATGCAATCTGCATGCGTTGACCCGTTTCAGCCCGTCGATTTTGCGGTGTCCCGTGACCGCTTTGAGTGCAGTTGTTGCCCGATGCAGGCAGTCGTTTGCACCCGTGCGGGCAGCAGTTGTGCTTGGTAGCTCAGTTCGCAGGCGACGGGTGGCTGCGCTGACGTCTTCCTTCACAGATGCCCAGTGTAAAGACGGCAAGCGCGCCGCTTGCGATCGCGAGCGGCCATAACAAAATGTCGTTGCCGAATACCTTCATCGCGGTTCCTGTAATGAGCGGGCCGACGATCGAGCTGGCCGTGAATGCCAGCGAAACTAGTCGCATATTCCTGATTAGCGCAGTTTTCTCGCTGCACGCAGCAGCGTACATGCCAAGTGTGATGAACGCGCTATTCATGCCTCCGACTACGAGGCCGCTCGCCGGGAACAACCACGTCATTGGCGTGGCGAGCGCGAAGGTGAGAAGTGCCAGCGTGCTCGTCATCGCGCACACAACCACCGTTATTCCCAAACCGGCGCGATCGGCCGTCCAGCCGACCGGGAATTGCAGTGCCATCCCACCAAGGCCAAGGCATGCCAGCAGCAGCGTTGTCTGTGTGCCGCTCATTCCACGCGCATTGGCATAGAGTGGAAAGAGACCATAAAGCGCACCGTCGCTGATCCCGCCAATCGCGACCACTACCATGCCCAGGTAAACAAGTGCGCTAACCGGCGCGGTCCGTTCACTTCCGTGAACACTCGCCTCAGGTGCAATAATGCCTGCCGGATGCCCCGGTGCAGTCAACCAGAGCGGGATGGCAGCGGCAAATGTAAATGACAGGCCGGCGACAATCGTCACAAACCCGTCCGGACCGTACCACGCGGCCAGTGCCGGCGCGATGACTCCAGCCGTCGCAATCAGAGTCTCGTGCACGCCGACCACGCGGCCGCTCAGTTCCTCGGGGACAAGACCATACAGCCACGACTCGTTGGCGATCCACCGCAGGCCGATGCCCAGTCCGGTCAGGATGCCCGGTGCGATCCATAGCGGCCAGGACAGCGAGGCTAAGGGTGAAAACGCCACGATCGTGGCCGCGAGGCCGAGCGATACGGTTCTCTTTGCGCCAATTCGAGCAACGAGCGCTGGGGCTGCCACCAGACCCGCGAGCATGCCTGCCCACTGCGATGCGGCGAAAAGACCGGCGCGCTGCGCGTCGAGCCCCTGATGAGCGAGCCAGACCGGCAGCATGATGAAGCCGATGCCGAACTGGCCGATCTGCGCGAGCGTCGACACGGCGGTCAGTGCGGCGATGGCCGGCCAGCGCACCGCCGCCACCTGTTTCATTGCGCGCTCCGGACGGGCATGGGTAGCCCCTTTTCACGGCATTCGATCGGGCACCCCTCCCTGAGGCACGGTCCGTCGTCGCAAAAGCGACATAGCTGCATCGCGTGCGCCGGATCGCGCGTTTCATGCCAGAGCATCTTGATCAACAGGTCTTCGAGCACCTTGCGCTCATCGTCGTCGAGATGGCCCACGATGCGCGTAAGCAAGTTCTCGCGCGCTCTCTGCAGGCGCCTGACTGCCAGTCGGCCGGCGCTGGTCAGCGCGAGCGCGACGGACCGTTTGTCAACACCGGCACGCTTCTCGACGAGGCCAGCGTCGACAAGACTGGCCACGGCGCGCACCGCAGCAGGGTGCGATAGTGCGACGGCATCACGTAGTAATTCGATAGATGCGCCCGGATATTGGCTGATTGCGTTAAGCATTGCTCGTGCTGTTGAGCCGGCAAGAGCGGGAAGCGTGTTCAACGCGGACATTTCGTCCGTGACGAGTACGGAGAGCGCACCAACCAGGTTTTCCGCACGCAGTGTCATAGGGCTCTCCAAATACATGCATCATGCACATATGCAGTGTGCACATATTAAGGAGAAAACGCAAGGACTGCAATTTCAGCTGCGGAATGACCGTTGACCGCTGTGTCGCCGCCGTCTTGATGAGCGACGAACAGTCCCGGCGACTGGCGCTTCATCGTCGTTCCGGGGCTCCTGCGATCGCTGTGCTCCGGGGTTTTAGATCTCTTCGAATGCCCATTCGAGAGCCGCGTTCTGGGCATGAAGCAGAAAAGCCTTTGCTTCGACGACGCGGCAGGCTGGGTGCGTCATTGCATCTGCTGACACCTCCTTGCCTCTTGATACCGGCGGACACGGGATGAATTCTGAGTCCGGTCGCCGCCGGTCCAGCATCGCAGCCGTAATCTGATAGCGTTCCAGCTCGGACGGCGTCGCGTCGTCCGGCCAGCAGTCGGTCACGAGAATATCAGCGTCAACCAGCGCATTCATGTCGGTGCTGGTGGAGAAGCGGCGATAAGCCGACGTAGTGGTCTTGACATGCCACTTCTCCGGATAAACCTGGACAACCGCTATGGGCAACGCTGCGCTTGCCTCGATCCATGACTGGAGAATGTTCGACTCCGGAGAAACAACACCTACCTTGATCCCATCAACCTTCCTATGTCGATGAAAGTAAAACGCGAGATCGCCAATCGTTTCGCACGGATGGTTCTGCCGTGTACGGGCGTTAATAACTGGTCCGCGTGACAGGTCCGCGAACGCCCGCAGGATGGATAGATCTGGCGTACGGGTAACGATTCCATCGAACCAGTTGTCGAGATAGGTAGCGAGGTCGTTCAGTGCCTCGCGCGTATCCCAGCGCAGAGGTGGGTGAACGCATATGCCGCCCATTGCCTGAATGCCAAGATCGAAGGCTGTCGTATTTCTCCATCCGGTATCGTTGACGACAAGGCCAACCCGCTTACCGGCAAGACTCTGGGGCATGCGTCGCTCCTCCCACAGTCTGGCCATCTCTTGAGCGCGCTCGATAATCGCTACAAGCTCGGGCGTACGAAGGTCGTCGACTGCAAGGATGTCACGTTTTTTTCGCATCGCGATGATCTGTCGCAGCTTCTACGACGTTAGATAAAGTACGCAGAGTACCATCCACTTGCAGAGAGCCTGTATCTGATTGTCGACAATCTGAGCCAAGACATCGAACGTCCGAAACTGGCCGGCACTGCGTCCCACGACCGGGCACGCCTCTCGTCCCCGGTCCTCATCTTATGCAACAGGCATAACCGACCCGCAGGAGACGATCGGCTTTCTCCAAAGCAGCCATTCAGAATCTGGTGAGGCGGTCCAGAAGCCGCGACTTACCTTGTCGTTGGTTACAACGAACCATGTCGCCGCCAATCGGTGGATAGCGATCGGACCCTGAGAATACGTGCCTGTGAAGACCGTCTTCGAGCGCCCGAATTAGAACATCATCGAGCGCGACCGTCCTATGGTCAGCGTTGTGCTTGATGTGAAGGTTGTGAGGTACAGTTCCTCGCGCGCGAATCCAACAGCGGTTACGGAAGGCAAGCTGCTCGCCGGCCGCCGTCGCATGCGATTCGGATTCTCAGCCTGACTGTGACAACGAGATAGGGATAGTGATCCGAATAGCTGTCTACTTAACAAAACACCGTGCTGTATGTACCCCAGTGTTCTATAACGATACTCACATGCAACGTCTAAATAGCTCAGACCTCGACTGATTAGTGCTGGGAAAGGTCGCTCAGATTTGCTCGAGCGCTGTCAAACGTAATGACTGCGGGAGACACCATGTCTGTACTAGAAGTCCATCCTCTCGGTGCGCTCTCCAAAGCGATACTCACGTCTAGTTTCGTAGGTTCCGCCTCGCTTCTTTACTCCGCTGCAGCGGTTCCAGATACATTCACGGTCGACCTTAGGCGTCCCGTGCCGTCCGCATCGGGCGATCAATACTTTGTCGTCATCGCGGCGCGCCCTCAAAAAAAGGATGTCAGCTGGTTCGGTCATGCATTTGTTTTCCTGGGCATGGAGGACCAAGCTCAAAAGCGAAGTGTCGTCGATTCGTACGGATTGAATCTTACCGTGAACACTAGAACCGAAAAAGCAAAGGCCGTGTTTGGCTTGGCTGATGGGCAGGTAACTAGCGAGGCCATTAGTATGACCAATGACACTTCGGGCGCAGTGAACATGACTGATTCAATCGTCATTAAGGTCGACCAATCCGCGTTTCAAAGCGCTGAAAGCTACGTAAAGTCTTTTAGATTAAGCCGAGCAGGCAATGAGACAGCTCCACCGCTCACGGTGACCGCGATCTTGCACGACTGTGTCATGTTCGCCCGCGAAGTCGCCCAGCACGCTGGTCTCACTCTTCCGAACAGAAATTACGGTACCCCATCAACCTTCTATCCAACCGACTTTCTAAGGTCGTCTATCCGAAGTCTACGAGGGGATCAAACTCTCACGTTCATGGGAAGCGGTGAGTACACTGGCCAACTCGTTAAGGAGTACACCGGCCAAGTTGTTAATGGACAGGCACACGGCGCTGGCCAACTTACGGATGATACCGATGGGTCAACGTTGACCGGTACCTTTAGGTTCGGAGTGGCGGAGGGAAATGGTGTTTGGAAAAGAGGCAATATGACAGTGAATGGAACATGGTTTCATGGGAATATAAATCCAGACAACGTTACCGTTTCATTCAAAGATGGCGCCATTTTCACTGGAACAATTGATGCAAATTCGTTCTCCATGAAAAAAGGAAAGATTAAATATCCAGACGGGACGACATACGACGGAACTTTTTCGAATGGTCAAACGTTAAACGGGACCGCTGTATACCCGAGTAAGGAAACGTTTTCCGGTGATTTTAGTGGTGGTGTCCCGTCGCGGGGTACTTACAGATGGCCCAATGGCAACACATTTTGCTGCAACTATGATACGAAGGGAAAATATGTCGACGGGACCTATAACTACGCAAATGGTGACCATTATTCTGGCACGTTTCAAGACGGTCATTACCTAAAGGGAAAGTACTTCTTTTCTGACGGCTCGATATACGCTGGCACGTTCAAGGCAGACGATACGCCGGATACGGGCACCTTCCATGCTGCGGGACAGCCGTACGCGACGGTCTACCGTGACGGGCAAGCGTCGGACTCCGGCGGTGGCGTGATGGTACCTGTGCCAACCGAATCCTCGCCGAACCAGGGTGTCTCTGGAACGATTACCAACTAACAGCGTCAGAGCGGCCCCACGTATCTGAGGACACAAGGACTCATTTAAAATAAGGATAGTCTTGTGCCTATCAGTATCTAGTCATTACGTGGAAAGCATCGAAATTCTGACAGAGCGACGGCGAATCACTCACGTTTTAGGCGAGGCTATGAGTGAGCTCCTGGCCGACCGGTGCCCGACGAGCGAGTGCGATGTTGCCGGCGCGCATCTTATGCGACAGGCAGAACGGCCGCCGATATCAACAATCTTCGCAAAGACGTTGAACGGCCGGTTCTGGCCGCACCTTGCCCCACGTGTCGTGCGCGGCGATCGGGTCGGGTGCGCATCTCATGCAAAAGGCATAACCCGACCCCGTTCCGGACGGTCGCGCCTCTCAGTAGCGGACATTCGAAGATCTGATTGTGACCGGGGCAGACAGAACTCAGATGATAGGTCGATCAGGAATCTGAATATCGAATCCTGGTTCCGCGTCGACGTTCAGAGTGAGGCGTCCTCCATCTTGCAAGAATTCGAAGGCTTCCGGCCCAATCCAGTATGAGCCGATTTTCTGTTTGAAGGTTTTTTGGAAAGTTGACGTGAAAAGACGCATGAGACGCTGCGCATCTTTGCTGCCCGACCATGTCTGAATTAGTCCGTTGATGAGCACTCGCTCTTCCCAAAAGCCACCGGCATTGAACTCTACGCAATCGGGACAATTTCCTAATTCAAAATAGGTCTCGGGATTTCCGCCAACGAGCCTTGTCAAAGGGGTAATCGCGATAGTTCGCGGTGCAACAATGTATCGCTCACACGATCCGGTTTGTTTGGCGGTTGCAATGCCAAGACATGGCAATTGGGATGCGCTTGAATATTCGGGAGCCGTCGGACCGTATGCAGGGTGGAGTTGATGATGGGCAAGTATGTATTGCAGTAGAATCTTCTCCTCTACCGTTTTCACGACTGCCAGGATATCGAACTTTGTTGCATAAAAGTAGATGCGTTTCATGAATTACATATCCATGGGAAATCGACTTGAACCTACGAGATAGCTATTGTTCGGTAACGAAAGGCTCAGCGGAAAATCATTCGCCCTGTGGCAGAAGTCGGATTGTCGGCGATCTCGGACCTGCCGTCGAGTGACCGAAAGTGGCCGCACGCAGCCTCATGAGCCCCAGCATCCCTCGCAAGCGCCTCTATACAAAAAGCAATATCCCGATCGGAGGCGAGCCCTCATGCGCAAGCCATTACCTTTGCTGAGTAACCGGAAGGTGCATCCAGCGAACTACAACTATACAAATAACGACGCCACCACCGATGATGGCGGCCAATGCGAACCACCCTTTCTTCGATGTTGGCAGGTCCACTCCAGGCCCTGCCGCCGCTGTGGCGAGCAACAAGACAATGCTCAAGAGGCCGAATATTCCCCGACCTAGCCACGAGAACAACGTGGTCGCACGATTGACCAGACTCCCTTCGCGATAGGGACTCGGCGGCCGGCGTCGAAATTCAGGTCTTTTGTTAAACAGCATTTTCGAGAGTGTTGTATTGACGGTCCGCGTGTCACGGATCGGCGATATGGAGCCAATCCGTGACACCACGGGAGGTCCGCCTTAGTTATCGTCATTAAAAACTGGGCTGATTGCTCGGATTGTCGACGATCGGAGGGCGAAAGTCGAATGACCAGTCTTGGCCGCACTGCGTCCCACGACCGGGCACGCCGCTCGCCCACGGCCCACGCTCTCATGCAACAGGCATAACCGACCCGAAGCGGTCAACGACATTTCTCCAAAGCGGTCGTTGGTGGAGCCGTGCAGAATGCGGATTCGGAGTCGCACCACCCTATGGAACGATCACGATAGACCGGAAAGCAGTTCGACTGGTTTAGCAAAATCGCTCATGACGCGCTCGACGTAAGCGGCTCGCGTGGGCCGCTCTCGACGTCACGTGCGTAAATGAGGCATGCTCGGCGAGCGTGGGCAGGTTCTGTCTGGGCCTACCCGGCAATCAGGAGGTGGAGGCAGGAGGGCCGGCCTTG
>NZ_JBFRCG010000037.1:0-49494 GCF_040965595.1 Paraburkholderia sp. EG287B | reverse complement strand
ACCGTCGACGACTACGACGCGTTGCTTCCCTGGAAAATGCCGGCCGACCTCCGCTGACCCGCATCACTACCACACCTCACGCGCTCCGCCACCTTACTCTGAGGGGCGTCGTTCGTGGATCGCATACGTTGAAGATGCCGTGGTCAAGACGCTCAACGTCGAGGCACCCGGCAGGTTTGACGTCAGCGACGCTCAGAGTATCCTTGCGACATTGCGCTGATCAGGAGGGCGCGCGAGCCGCCGGCGAAGGGCGCCGCCAACGCCTCGCTATCTGCAACGACATAGCGTCGATGACCGAAAAACACCTTCATTCCGGTCGTCAGCGCTTTGAGATCCAGGGCGGGCGATTCACCTGGTCGGCAGCTCACATTGCTTCCTGATGCCTGAAGCAGCGTAGTGGACTGGCAAATCCAGCACGGTCTATTACCATGCCAGGAGTCATCCGAGGCCGGGAACGTTCGGGCACCAGCGCGCTTCGCAATACGCCTGTCCTCAATGCTCGTGAGGGCTGGAACCGCGTGAATAAGGGGCGACCGGACATCTGGATAGCGGCTACCGGACTAGCGCGTGTAGCCTGGACCAGCAGGCGGATTTGAAAGGCTTTAGGCCGGCGCGGAGACTATTCCGGCCGCACTCGAGGATGCCTTGGCGAGCTACTCACCAAGGCATCACGACGAACTATTCACGCGTGTTGATAATTCTTTTGATAAGCGACAGCCCTCGCTGCAGATCCTGACGATCATCGTCGCTCAGCTTTTCAAGGATCACTGACGTCAACCAGTCCTCCCGCACCGCAAAGATGCTATCCAGAGTCTTGCTACCTTTGCGAGTCAGCTGAACAAGCTGTGCCCGCCCATCTGTCGGATGCGGGCGACGCCCCACCAGTCCGGCCTTTTCTAGCGCCTGGACGGTGAGTGACATCGATTGAGGGCGCACGCGCTCGGCAGCTGCAAGGTCATTCGTGCTCATCGCACCGTTGCGTTGGAGGTGACCAAGCACCGTGAGCTGCGATAGCGGCGGACCGGACTCGACCCGTATAAGTCTCGCCCCCCTTCCCAGAGTCTCGCGAAGGTCGAATGCGAGCTCTGCTACGGAAGAAACCTCGGCAACGGAATTTCGATCAACGTTCATATGTGGTGAAATCTACGCTGTAGGTGCCGTCATTCTTCAACACGGCTAACGCTCTAAATGTAACATAACGCGCCGCACCCAAACGGCCTCAATGCGATCATGGATAGCGATATCACTGCCGCTATGGTCGCTGCGCGACTCAGGTCGAGGGCTGCGTCTTTTTGGCTCGAATCTATCCTGGCAACGCCGCGACACGACGCGAAAGATTGTGCAGCTTGTGTCTGAGCCTCTGGGCAAGCGTCAGTAGTAAGCGATCCTCAACTCTCTCCCGAGACAACGATTCCGCGAGCACGCAAGCTCCGCCGCCGCGCAGTCAGTGCATCCAGCAGCCTCTCCCGCGCCGCGCTGATATGCCCCCTTGTCAGCTCAATTGCACGTCCGACGTCGCCGTCCCTGAGAGCTTGCAACAGGGCACGGTGTTCGGCCCATCCCTCGTGCGCGGCGTCGATCTCAAACCAGCGCGCGCGAGTCAGTCGGGTCATGCAATCGGCGATGCCTCGACTCACAAATTCATTTTTTGCGAGACTCCCGATCCGCATGTGAAATTGACGCGCCGCATTGTCGCGCTGCTCAAGCTCGGAGTCCGGCCTGATGGAGTCGAGGATGGCCTCCATTTCAGCAAGCTCAGCCTGACTTACCGTGCTCCCGCCGAGCTGGATCGCCGCAACCTCAAGGATTTCACGATAGACAAACAGCTGCTTGACCTCGTCGGGATCGATTGGCGGAACGATCCAGCCGCGGTCATTTCTGCTGACAAGTCCCTCTGCCTCAAGTCGGAATAATGCGGTGCGCACGGACGTCCTCGATGTCTGGAACTGTCCTTCGAGCCAGCGCTCCGTTAGCCGCTCGCCGGGACCGATGTCCATGTCGAGAATCATCCGGCGAAGCCGATCCTCAACCAGCTGTGTCTGCGTCGTCAAATTTCGTCTCCGTTCGTTCGGTGGCATCCCGCCCCTTTGGGAAGTTGTTGCACCGAGTTGGTATACCGAGTTAGTATACCAACGTTGGTCACTAGTGCAAGGTTGTTTATGGATTCCGACGCTAACGGATACTGGCGACGTAACCTCGCTATTTGCCTGTTCGGGTCATTTTCGACCGTCTTCGCAATGACGCTGGTCCTGCCGTTTCTGCCGATTTACGTCGGCGAACTCGGTGTGAAGGGGCATGCGGCGGTCGTGCAGTGGTCAGGGATCGCCTATGGCGCCAATTTTCTTGCGGCCGGGCTGGTTGCTACCCTGTGGGGCCGATTGGGGGATCGATTCGGTCGTAAGCCCATGCTGGTGCGTGCCAGCCTCGGAATGGCGTTGACCATGCCTCTCATGGGCCTTTCAACGAATATATGGCAGTTTGTCGGGCTGCGATTGCTGGCTGGAATTGCCGGGGGGTACTCTTCGGGCGCCACCATCCTGATCGCTGTTCAGACTCCAAGGGAGCGCCTGACGTGGTCGCTTGGCGTGCTTGCTTCGGGAGTAATGGCCGGAAATCTGCTCGGGCCGCTCGCTGGTGGTTCGCTGCCCTCGCTGATTGGCATTCGGGCGACATTTTGGGCGTCTGGCGCGCTGATCTTCATCGCCTTCATTGCGACAGCGCTTTGGGTTCGTGAGGCGCCGCAGGAAAACCGGACTGCGGCTGAGAAGCACAAAGGCGGGTGGTCGCAGATACCGAACCTGGGCGTAGTGATCACCATGCTCGCCACAGGGCTGCTCCTGATGGTTGCGAACATGTCCATTGAGCCGATTATCACGGTATATGTTGCGACGCTGGTTCCGGATCAGGCTCATGTCAGCTTCGTCGCCGGTCTCGTGATGTCAGCCGCCGCGCTCGGCAGCATCGTCTCGGCCTCGCAACTCGGCAAGCTTGCGGATCAGCTTGGCCCTTCGACCGTGATCATCCTGGCGCTCACGGCCGCCGGACTGTTGCTGATACCACAGGCGTTCGTGACCTCCTACTGGCAACTGATTGTGCTGCGTTTCCTGATGGGGCTCGCCCTTGGCGGCCTCCTCCCGTGCATTGCCGCAGTGATTCGACGCAACGTGCCAGATCATTTTGTCGGGACCGCCATGGGCTATTCGCTGTCTGCGCAATTTGCAGGGCAGGTGGCGGGGCCCTTGATAGGCGGTTTCGTTGGCGGCCAGATCGGCATGAAGGCGGTGTTTTTTGGCACCTGCGTGCTGCTGCTGATTGGTGCGGCATGCAACTGGAAGGTCGTTGGCTTTCCAAAACGCGCCTAGCGCGTAATCTTTAATCACCCGAACCGAGTACGCAATGTCCCAACCGCTATCTCACAACCCGAAGAAGTCCGCACTGCTGTTGATGGATTTTCAGTGTTTCATTCTCGACAATTTTCTGTCACCTGCGGCGGCCGCCACGGTGGTGAACAATGCGTCGAAACTGCTTGGCGCCGCGCGTGCGGTCAACATGCCGACGATCCACGTCAACGTATCGTTCCGCCCTGGCTATCCCGAAATCAGTCCCCGTAACGCATTGTTTTCCCAGTTGAAGGAGAGCGGCCTGGTCGCTCCCGGCAGCGAAGGCGCGAAGATTCACGCGAGCCTGGCGCCGCTGGATTCGGAACCCGTCGTCGCCAAGCACCGTATCGGCGCTTTCGCCGGCACCGATCTGGAGCGGTTGCTGCGTGCGCAAGGCATTGAGACGCTGATCATCGCTGGCGTGACGACTGCTGGCGTCGTGCTGTCCACAGTCAGGCAAGCTTTTGATCTTGACTACGCGCTTGTGGTGGCAAGTGATGCATGCGCAGACCCAGACGACCAGGTCCATTCCGTTCTGATGGAGAAAGTACTTTCCCAGCATGCGAGTGTCGCTCTGACCAAGGATATCGAGAGCACCTTCCGGCAGTAACACCGAAGCCGGCTGAAAGTCTGCGCCGGACCGGAGTGATGTGCCACAGCGGACGTACGTCACTGCCTACTGGTGAACGACCCCGGTGGGCGTGCCGGGGGCGCTCCAGCACGTTTGATTCAGTATCCGTCGACGATGCGGCGTGTCAGGGAGCGACGAGCCTTGCAAACGCTAACTTTTCGCAGCACAGCGAATATTGTGCGTTGCTCGCGTTGCTGGCGAACAATTGCTGCTCGCGCTATGTCCGTGACCGATGTGGCTTGATTCACGTAGATGCGCGCATGGTCGAGTTTTCCCCGCGCCTCGCGCCCCGCCGAGCCACGGCGCACGCCGCTTTCACTGTGTATCTGACAGACGTCGCGGACTCCCGCAGCATTGTGGATGCCACATGACATGGCTCTCCTCGAGCTCTAGGTAAATCTACCTACATACCACGCAAATTTAAACAGGCAGACTGATCAATATGAGCAGTCTGCCTGTACATTCTGTTCGCCGTATCGCTGGCGCCACATTCCTGATGGAAATGACGCGCAGCCGATCCAGTTGAATCACGTAGTCGATGCAGGTCAGGTGCTACCGGCAGTTGCACTGCCATTAGCCAGGGGAACGACGATGAGTACCCACCAGGCTTCCTTGCGATCAGTGGTAGAGAAGTGGCTAGGTGCCGAATCAACCTCCACAGCGCGGGTGACGCACTTTTGCCACACCCGACGCAAGCCGTGGCGATATGTCTGCGTAAAGGCGACACGGCCGTCCGGCACTTTCGAGCTTGTCTTTTTCCGGCACGAGGATGGTTCATGGTGTGTGTTTCCGCCTGATAACCGACGGCCAACTATGAACATCTCCAGAATGGAACCAATAGCAACGCTATCTGCGCAAAATAATAAGGAATTCGAAATAGCTGGGTAGTGGTGACAGACCTGATCCTGGTCACATCGATGTGATCTCGTGAGGCGCGAAAGGTTTCCCTGCGACCGGAGAGCGAAGTTGCGTCTGTCTGTGGAAGTCACGCAAGCGGGCCTGGGTTGTGTGCGTGGCGCGACTGCAACGAAACAGGGGCGAGCCCGCACCCGAATTAGTAAGGACTTTCCCGATCTCATGGCATAGCGATATGCCAGGATGGTTGGTGCTGGACAACCCATCTGAGAAGGGGAAAGTCATGGACAAGATTACTCGTATCGGCGTGGATCTGGCCAAGAACCTGATCCAGGTGCACGGCGTGGACAGCATGGAACGCGTGGTGGTCAAGAAGGCCATCTCACGGCAGAAGTTTCTCGAATGGTTTGCCAACATCGAGCCGTGTCTGGTCGCAATGGAAGCGTGCAGCGCAGCCCACTACTGGGGGCGCAAGCTGCGCGAGCTTGGTCACGAGGTTCGCCTGATTGCGCCGCAGTTCGCCGCGCCATACCGCAAGGGCGGCAAGCACGTGAAGAACGACAGGCTGGATGCCGAGGCCATCTGCGAGGCCGCGGGGCGGCCGCATATGCGCTTCGTGGCCATCAAAACGGCAGACCAGCAAAACGTGCTGTTGCTGCACCGGATGCGGAACGGTTTCGTCGAGGAGCGTACCGCGCTGGTCAACCGGCTGCGCGGTGAACTGGTCGAGTTCGGCATGTTCTTGCCGCAAGGCATCAATGCATTTCGTGCCCGCTTCGTCGAGGCACTGGAGGATGGGGCCACTGAACTGAACGGTGTCGCGCGCACTGCGTTGGCGCGAGGCTGGGAGCACCTGCAGGCCCTCGACCAGCAAATCGCCTCGTGTGACGCGCAGGTCGCCACGCACGTGAAGCACGACAGCAGCGCGCAGCGCGCCATGGCGGTCATCGGCATCGGGCCGCTCACCGCGTCGGCCGCAGTGGCCACCGTTGGCGACGCGAGCGTGTTCAAGAATGGTCGCCAATTTTCCGCCTGGCTTGGCTCGGTGCCCAGGCAGGCGAGCAGCGGCGGCAAGACCCGCCTGGGCCGCATCACCAAACAGGGCAACACGTATCTGCGCACGCTGCTGTTTCAAGGCGCACGCTCGGCCGTAACGCTTGCAAAAAGGGAAAGTCCTTATAGGTTGTACTGGCTCACAGAAACGGGCTCCTAAGAGGAGGGCAACACCGTGCCTCGTTGCCCACTGCGATCCACGCGGACTATGGGCCGGCTGCTCGTTGCGAACCTCGCCATCTGGCTCGACGGGGCAAATCGAACCCGTGACTCCGAAGCTGTCGCGTCCGGCAGCGTCGTGAGCGCTACAACGTCGATGCTTCGATAGAACGACGGCGACGTACACCGGACTTAAGTAGATTCCCTTACATACGCGCGTATTTTATGCAGGCAGACTGAGTACATTATGAGCAGGCAGCCTGAGTATCGAAAAGGGTGTTGAATCATCGTAGCTCTTCCGAACATATCAAGTACTAGAAAATATGGCACGACACCACGCTACACGACTTGCCGATCTTGGTTCATTTCGTGTGGCGATGAGCGGCTAGTTCGGAGGGGTTAGGCGAATGCCTCAACGTGCTTTTTTAGAGTTCCGCGTAGCGCGTGTCGGTGGTATCCGCACTGTGCGAGCCGGGTTGATCTGCAACGGATTTTATTAGTTGATTAGAGACAAAGGAGACTTTTCAAATGAGCGACCCTGCAGCAACCAATCATCAGAAGATCGAGTCTGTGCTCCTTGATCCTCCTGCAGGCAGCGGAAAGCAGCGCGTGGGCATCTGGGCAGCGTTGCCTGTGATTGCGATCGTGATGATCGGCGTCGCCGGACATGCCGCCGGCTCTCTTAAGCCACTGATCATTCAAGCGTTCGTCCAGTCTGTCGGCTTCGACAAGGCAACCTCCGGTTATCTCCTGGCGATCGAAATGATCTCAACGAGCGCCGGGACTGTTGTAGCGACGGCTTTTCCTTTCGCGCTGCGTCGGCGTGAGTATTTGTTCGTTGCTCTCGCGTTGATGATGTTGGCCAACCTGGTGAGCATGTCGTTCAAGAGTGATCCAGGGCTCGTGCTATACGCGCTGCGCAGTTTGTCGGGGCTAGGCGCTGGCTTTGGCCTGGGACGCCTCGGGATCCTGATTGCGCTCTCGGGACGTCCGGGGAAGACCGCTGCTCTGTACTCGACAAGTACCCAGTTGTACGGTGCCGCCGCAGCCTTCGCGATGCCATTCATTGATCGGCTCTGCGGTGCGAATTCCATTTTTATCATCCTTGCCGGGACGGTTCCGCTCGGCCTTGTACTCATCGGGTGGATTCCGGAGAGCCATGAGCAGATCGTAAAGAAGAAAGCGATCGCGGTCGAGAATGGACACGCGCTGGGCCTGGGAGAGAAGGTCATACTCGCTACAACCTTCGGCGTATTTTATCTTGGCGTCGGAACCTTCTGGCCGTTCATCTCAGTTCTGGGCGAGACCGCCGAGATTGGCCATGCGCAAATGTCAGCGCTTCTAGGGTGGGGCGCCCTCGCCAGCGCGCTGGGATCGGCGATGGCGGTCTTCGCAGGCGATCGGAAGGCGTCAGCCCCAATCATCACCCTGTTCTTTTTCGCACTGTGCCTCTCGGTTGCGATGCAGCTTGTCGTTCCGCGGTCGCTGTTCGTCTTTGTTGCTTCCGTCCTGCTCTTTGCCTTTGCCTATTGGGTTATCAACCCGATGATCCTGGGGGTGATGTCCAAGCTTGATACGACGGGACAGATGAACGGGGTTTACTATATCGTCGCCGTCGCTGGCATTTCGGCGGGTCCCGCCTTGGCTGGCTGGGTACTTACTCACCAAGGCGACCGGTTCGTGGGTGCTGAGTTTCTCCGGGTGCTCAGCATCGGCCTGCTTGGCGTATCCTCGGCGGTCCAGGTCTACTACGCTTACCGCGCGCGGCGCCTGCCGGACTAGTCCGCCTCATACGGTGGCCGGAAACCCACATCGGATTGCCGGCCCTATCCAGAAACGGATGGTTGTGCAGATAGTGATAAATAAATCAGGATAACGAATTTTATGCCATCCGTCACGGCAGACAGAGAGCCTGCAGTACTGTGTCTCGCATAGAGCGCGTGGGACTAGGGCGATATATCGGGTTGGTCGCCCTCCGTTTGACAGGTAACTTCCGGCGAACTGGCGGGGTTGAGTGGGCGGATTTTCACGTTGCGACGTGACTGAGCCTCATAGAGGTGCATCGACGGTTCGCCCATACTGGAGTTGCGTGACCGACCATTAAACATTCACGCAAGTTCTGAACAGCCCACTGTTTTCCAGCGGAAATCTGCTCGGATTTCCTCCTCGTTTGCCGGCTTGAGACTGAGCGGTTCATTGGAATTGTCGGTCTTGACAATATTGTGAGGCGACCGATCCGCTCGCGAGCGAGTTACTCTCGAATCCGAATTGCGAGCGTTCGTAGAGATTCATTTGTTTCATTGGCAGGTGTTGGAAAGGGCAACATATAGATTGCCCGAACGGGTTTTTTACCGCAATTTGGTTATTTTGGAAATCTAACGAAAATGAAGGCGAAAAAGAGTCTTGTGGCACTCGCGGTCCTCGGCACACTGTCTGGTGCTTCATACGCTCAAAGCAGTGTCACGCTGTATGGCATCGTTGATGCCGGACTCCTCTATACGAGCAATGTGAAAACCGCAGAGGGTGGCAAGGCTCTGCTGCAACTCGCAAGCGGAAATTTGAACGGCTCACGCTGGGGCCTGCTGGGTTCGGAGGATCTGGGCGGAGGGCTGAAAGCAATCTTCCGACTTGAGAACGGTTTCAATGTGAACAACGGTACGCTTGGTCAAGGCAATCGCCTGTTCGGTCGTCAGGCGTATGTCGGCCTGGCCAGCAACACGTATGGCACGTTTACGATGGGTCGCCAATATAACGCGCTCCAGGACTACGTCGCGACTCTCCAGCTCGTTTCGGCACTTACCCAGTTCTCGACGCATCCGTATGACAATGATGACCTGAACAACACGTACCGGACTGACAATACGGTAAAGTACGCGACGCCGAAGCTCGCGGGCTTCCAAGCGGAGGCTCTGTACGGATTTTCGAACTCGACCAACTTCGCGAACAACCGCGCATATAGCCTCGGTGCGAACTACAGCAACGGCTCGTTCAATCTTGGGGCAGGTTACGCACGGTCACAGAGTCCTGGGGCAATTGGCGGAGCCATTGTCGGGAATCCGTCGTCAGCCACGCCATCGAATCCGCTTCTCGATGCTGCGCGTGTGGACCAATGGGGCGTGGCCGGTACGTATGTGCTGGGCTCGTTGACTCTCGGCCTCCTGTACAGCGGCTCGCTCTACACGAATTCGACCTTCACGTTGGCTGCGCCGCGAGGCACGATCCACTTCCAGAACTACGAAGGCAGCGTTCGTTATCAGGTGTCGCCAACGCTGATGCTTGTGCTGGGTGAAACATATACGACCGTGCATCAATCCGGCGAGTCGGGGCACTACCTGCAAACCAGCGCCGGAGCGGACTACTATCTGTCGAAGCGCACCGACCTCTACCTGAACGCGTTCTATCAGAAGGCATCGTCGAACCTTCAGGCGAATATCGATGGCGCCGGCGGTGCAGCGAGCGGCTCATCGCAGGCTGTTGTCGTCGCCGGCATCCGCCACAAGTTCTGACCTGTCGTGCGGATGGCTGGCCAGGCTCGCAGGGTTGCATGGATGAATCGATTCAGATCGTCCGCGCGAGATTTGCCGATTGTTCGAACCTGAGTGAGCGACATGCATTCGCTCGACACCTCGCGTCTTGGGGGCGACCGCCAACGCGGTCGCTGACCAACGGAGGAACACGGAACTTTTATCGTGTCATCTGCATGGTTCTCCGGCGATGGAGGTGTCCACACGGCTTGGCACACGCTACGTCACGCTTTCCTCGTTTGGGAGCGAGCGGCTTGTCAGACTTGCTGCCGTGCTGACAAGAACCTGGTTACGGTGAAATGTGCAGCCGGACTGTACCGGCCGCGCTATTGGTGCATCCCAACGCAAGATGCGGCGACGCACGACCGCCTTGATGCAGCACTTTTAGTTTTGGTTAGTTCGTTCGCATTTTTAGCACTAAAGGAGCCAAAAATGATTGCAGATGTAGCGGCCGATGCGCAGTCCCTTTCGTCACTGTTCCGAGCCGAACTTCGGCTCGAGGTTGCAGAGGAATCGAAAGTATCGATCGCAGCGACCATCGTGGCGCCGACCAATACTTCCGAATGCAGCACCGTAGTGTTTGCTTTTCCGGGTGGCGGATACGGACGCCATTACTTCGATCTTCGCCACCCGCTGCTCGAGGGAGAAACGCAGGCGGAATGGCATGCGCGGCGCGGGGTCGCTTTTATTGCGCTAGACCCCTACGGCGGGGGCGACAGCACCGAACTCGATCCGTCTCGTTGCGGGATCGCTTCAACGGTCGGCGCTGTCCACGGAGTGGTGACCGAGGCGATCGAACGGCTCTCCAAGGGCACGCTAGCCTCTGGACTGGGACCTGTTTCCGTGGAAAAGAGCATCGGTATCGGGCATTCCCTCGGCGGAATGCAGCTCATTGTGCAGCAGGCCGAGTATGCGTCATTCGACGCCATCGCGGTGCTCGGATTCAGCGCGATCCAGACCGTAGTGCCGACCCCCGACGGAATGATTGCACCGCATTCATCGTCTGAGGACGATTCGAAATCGTTGGAGGAGGCGTGGTCGGGTCCATTCGTCGACGAATTGGCCAATCTTCGATACGCGTACCATTGGGAGAATGTCCCTCGCGCGCTTGTCGACGAAGACATGAATGTTGGCTTTCCGGTTCGGCGGTTGTCGGCACTTCCCGCATGGATTACCAGGACGTTCCCGCCTTTTGCAAAGATCTGCCTTCAGGAAGGCATTGTTGCGCGTGAGGCAGCGAATATTAGCGTTCCTGTGTTCTTGTCAGCCGGTGAACGTAACGTTCTGCGTGACCTTAGACAGGAGCCAACTGCCTATCGTAAGAGCGTCGACATTTCGCTTTTTGAGATCACCGAATGCGCACATATGCATAATTTTTCGCCAAGAAGGGAAGCGGCCTGGCGGAAGCTCCAGACCTGGATGGACGGCATTTGATCGAAGCCGGAGCCGCAGTCCGGGATGCTTGTCGGCGTGATGGGGCATCGTAGTGCATTCATATCTTTCGTTAGCCGCCCGCTTTCGGGGAAGGTTTGCATGATTTCGCGAACATTTTAAGCCAGACCTACCGTCGTCCCGAATTGCCAAACCGCGAGCTACTGCTTGCTCAAAGTGCTCTCCGACTGCGTTACGCACCGCGGGTCACGCTAGGTGGACCGAGCGGGCAATAGCAACACTGCGGGGGATCTTGCGAGCAACCGTGATCGCGACGCTTCGTGTCCCAACTGATATTCGAGTCGCTGTATGTAGCATTATGGATCGAGGAATGATAGTGGAATTGAAAACCGTCTTGAAGGACGCGACTCTCTTACGCCGTGAGGCTTATATCGATGGGCGGTGGTGTGCCGCCGATTCTGGCGCGAGTTTCGACGTGTTCGACCCGGCGACGGGTGCAACGCTCGGCAGCGTACCTTTGATGGGCGAAGCCGAAACGACGCGGGCCATCGAGGCAGCCAATGCCGCGTGGCCAGCATGGCGAGCGCGCACGGCCAAGGAGCGTGCGGCAGTCATGCGCCGCTGGTACGAGCTGATGATCGAGCACGCCGACGACCTCGCGCTGATCCTGACGGCGGAACAGGGCAAGCCGCTCGCGGAAGCGAAAGGCGAGATCGCCTACGGCGCGTCGTTCATCGAATGGTTCGCCGAGGAAGGCAAACGCGTGGCGGGCGACACGCTCGCGACGCCCGCTTCGGACAAGCGGCTCGTTGTCATCAAGGAGCCGATCGGCGTTTGCGCCGCCATCACGCCGTGGAATTTCCCCACGGCCATGATTACCCGCAAGGTGGGCCCGGCGCTCGCGGCAGGCTGCCCGATCGTCGTGAAACCTGCAGAAGCCACGCCGTTCTCCGCGCTCGCATTGGCGGTGCTGGCGGAGCGGGCCGGCGTGCCCAGGGGCGTGCTCAACGTTGTCACTGGCGATCCCAAGGCGATTGGCGGCGCGATGACCAGCAGTCCCGTGGTTCGCAAGCTGTCGTTTACCGGTTCGACGGGCGTCGGGAGATTGCTGATGGCGCAAAGCGCGCCCACAGTGAAGAAGGTGACGCTCGAGCTCGGCGGCAACGCGCCGTTCATCGTGTTCGACGACGCCGATCTCGACGGCGCGGTGGAAGGCGCCATCGCCTCGAAGTACCGCAACAACGGACAAACGTGCGTCTGCACGAATCGCTTCTACGTGCATGAACGCGTGTACGATGCGTTCGCCGGGAAACTGGCGACTGCCGTAAAGGGGCTGAAGGTCGGGCACGGTACGGAGGGCGGCGTCACGCTCGGACCGCTCATCAACGAGGCAGCGGTCAGAAAGGTCGAAGCGCATATCGCCGATGCAGTGGGCAAAGGCGCGACGCTCGCCACGGGCGGAAAGCGCCACACGCTCGGCTACGGCTTCTTCGAGCCCACGGTGCTGACTGGCGTCACCGCGCAAATGGATGTAGCGAGAGAAGAGACGTTCGGCCCGCTCGCGCCGCTGTTCCGTTTCTCGAGCGACGAAGAAGGGGTGAAGCTCGCCAACGACACGGAGTTCGGCCTCGCCGCCTACTTCTACAGCCGCGATATCGGCCGCATCTGGCGCGTGGCCGAGCAGCTCGAATACGGCATGGTGGGCATCAATACCGGCTTGATCTCGAACGAGGTGGCGCCGTTTGGCGGCGTGAAGCAATCGGGTCTGGGCAGGGAAGGGTCGCACTACGGCATCGATGACTATCTCGTCATCAAATATTTGTGCATGGCGATCTGAGGTCCCCCCTTTTCTGAAGAGAGTGTCCACACCGTGAATAAGCGGTTTTTTATGCTGAAATGGGGATTTTCCCCGTGAACAGGGTCGGGCCGGGAATCCGGACATGTCGGAGGGACGTGAGTTCGGCATAGTCGCTGACCCGCAGACTCTCCGATTTTTTATAGGTTAGCCTTCCTCCGACACTCTTAGATCAGCACGAGCTTGAAGTCTGTTGTCGCAGTCGCAACCCCGAAAGTCCATCGCCATGAAACTGCACTTTGAAACCCCATTGATGGAGTCTCGTCCCTTGAGCGTCATTACGGGCCATTCCGTATGGCTTAAGCTCGACGCCCTGCAACCGTCCGGATCCTTCAAGATCCGGGGCATCGGCCACGCTTGCACGGTCTACAAGAGTCAGGGAGCTCAACGCTTTGTATCGTCCTCTGGGGGCAATGCCGGTCTTGCCGTTGCTTACGCGGGACGCCGTCTGGGCATCCCTGTAGTGGTGGTGGTGCCGGAAACGACCACAGAGCGCGCCAAGGAATTGCTCCGCCAGGAGGATGCTGAGGTCGCGGTGCACGGCAACTCGTGGCAAGAGGCAAATCAGTTCGCGCAAACATTATTGGGGACGACGGATGCTTTTCTGCATCCTTTCGACGACCCGCTGCTTTGGCACGGACATGCCTCAATGATTGACGAAGTTGCCCGAGCAGAATTCAAACCGGACGCCGTACTGCTTTCGGTTGGAGGAGGCGGTTTGCTTTCCGGTGTGGTAGAAGGCCTGCAGCGCAATTATTGGCACGATGTGCCGGTCCTAGCTGTCGAGACCGAGGGCGCCGCTTCGTTTCATGCAGCCGTTGAGGCCGCTCATCCAGTGGAATTGGAGCGCATTTCTAGCGTTGCCACTTCACTCGGCGCCAAGCAAGTGTGTGAACAGGCATTTCATTGTGCACATGAACACCCTGTGCGTAGCCTCGTTGTGTCGGACCACAACGCCGTCGTTGCCTGCGAGCAGTTTCTCGCGGATCATCGCATTTTGATTGAACCGGCCTGCGGCGCAGCACTCTCCATCGTTTACGACAGGAATCCGGCGTTGGCCGACTACAACAGAATTCTGGTTATCGTATGCGGTGGTGCCACGGCAACAATCGATCAGATACGTGCCTGGGCAGATCAACTAAACGCCAAGTAGTGGCGTGCCGAGGATTTGGCCGCGCTGCGCAGGCGCTCCTCGCTGCGCAGCGAGCGTATGGCCGCGATCGATCAGCGCGACTGTTCCTTCGGCCGACAGTTCAAGGTGTGCCTTTGATTTTCGTGCAGGGTTCCGGCCAGACGGACCCAAGTGTGGCGGGGGTTTGCCTTGCGGTCCTTATTAAATTGTCTTTCGAATCAAGCATCTGCTAACTCCCTGCTGCACGCGACTGATCGGAAGGGATCCGATGCCTCGCGTTCTTGCCTTCGGTATTGCCGACGGGCGCGCCGAGGCATCTGTGCAGGCTGGTCACGAAGAAATCGCATCAGAGCACACAAACGCTGACGGGCAACTGCGCGAATCATTGTGCCGCGTCAACGATGGTCACGATGCCGCACTGTCGCGCGAGCGCGGTAAGGTGCGCGATAGGCAGCACGCTGCCTGTCCGGTGAATCATGTGCGTCAGGTGCATGATGCTCCTGGCGGGACGAGTCGCGGATGAATACGCTGCGACGATGGCTTCATCGCTTGCCACTAGATCGAACGTCACCCGTTCGACGACGATGCGCTACCGCATTTCGCGTTGCTGTCAAACTGCCAATGCACTCGGATAGCCCCGGGGCGACATAAGCGCGCGGTCGTCGGCCGACAACGGGATGCCGGAGATTGCAACGCTGAGTCCTTCGCTCGCATTGCGATTCGGTGCGATTTCGTCGGCGGAGCAATCGGCACGCGTCGCCAACTGCCGCTTGATGTTCGGAAGCCGCGCATCGAGGCCGCTGCGCATGTTGACGTCCGGATTTTTGCCGACGAAACGGTATGCGTCGATGACCGCCTGCTCGACGACGAGCGAGGGGCGGACTTACGGCTGCGTTGTTTAGCGGGATATGACTCGCGCGAGTTTGTCGCCGATTGACTTCGACGCTTGTTTCGCAGGAGATACGGTCGAGCATGCCTCGCTCGGTTCCAAGTTCGATGCGGCTCGCAATTGCAAGCCGAAGACAAATTTTCGAGGCAACAGGCAGCCTGCATAGTCATGGTGGCTCAGCAAGCCACACGAACACCGGGCCTTTAGCAGCGCTGCCGCTAGCGACTCACATGCTCGCTGTCGCGCTTCTTAATCGAGTGTGACAGCGAGCAATATATACGCCCGTCGTCTCACCAGGGAAGGCGGCCGGCGGCGTTGGTGAAAGTTCCCGTCGGGCCGCTTGCGTCAAGCAGGGCGAGGCGAACGGGTTCTCGTGCGGCATCCTCGACCGATCCGGCGCCAGGAGCATAGTTGCTCAGATCCGTTGCGGTGAACCCCGGACAGACCGCATTGACCTTGATGCTGGTTCCCTCCAGTTCAATGGCAAACGCTTGCGTCACCGCATTGAGTGCTGTTTTCGACGCTTGATAAACCCCAACGTACTGTCGCGAGTAATCCGACGGGTTGTCCTTTAGCGTGAGAGAGCCACCTGCGCTCGAAACGTTGACAATGCGGCCGGCCGGTGCTTTTCGAAGAAGCGGCAGCAGCGCCTGCGTGACTGCGACGACCCCAAACACATTGGTCTCAAACACGATGCGCATATCGTCGACTGACACACGGCTCACCTTGTCACCCTCTCTCATCTGTTCGACAGACGTCCCCGGCTTGATCGGACGTGAGATCCCCGCGTTGTTGACGAGCACATCGAGACGTCCCAACGTGCCCTCGATCTGCCTCGCCGCGGCGACAATCGACGCCTGATCCGTCACATCGAGCTGGATGGCCTGCGCGGCTGCTCCAACGCTGTTCGCTGCCGCGACGCCCAGGTCCAGCTTGCGTGCCCCGACGAGTACCGTGAAGCCTTCCGAAGCAAGTTCTTTCGCAATCTGAAGACCGATTCCCTTGTTTGCCCCGGTAACGAGTGCCACGGGTTTGCTGTGCATGTTTGCTCCGTTCAATGTGATGGGCGAGAGCAAGTCGCTTACGGTAGAATCAAAAGCGGAACTTCGCTCCGGTTACGGACTATACGGAACCACGTTCCGGTTAGCAAGGAAAAAATGAATTGAGCATCAAGACGAACAAGCCCATCAGCAAAGCCGCACCGCGTTCCGTGCGCGCTGACGCGCAGCGGAACATTGATACGCTCCTGCGAACGGCACTGGCGGTTTTCGAATCTTCGGGGATCGATGCACCGGTGCGCGAGATCGCGCAAAAGGCGGGAGTAGGCATCGGCACGATTTATCGTCACTTTCCGCAGCGCTCTGACCTCGTCGTGGCGGCGCTGTGCAGCGAAGTGGATGCCTGCGCGGATGCGGGCGTTGAGCTTGCCGCCACGCTCGATGCCGGCGAGGCATTGGTGGGATGGATCGGACGCTACGTGGACTTCGTGACGACGAGGCGAGGGCTTGCGGCCGCCCTGAATTCGGGCGACCCGGCCTTCAAGGCCTTGCCAACGTATTTCCTCGAGCGGCTCCGCCCGGTCGTTCAGAGGCTCCTCGATGCCGCGACCGCTTCGGGCGACATTCGCAAAGGAATCCAGCCCGAGGAGCTTTTGTGCGCAGTAGCTGCCCTGTGCGCTCCGCTTGAATGTCCCGATCCCCCCGACGCCCGGAGGTTGGTGGCTCTGTTTGTCGACGGATTGCGCTATCGAGCCGGCCCATAGATTTCTATAACCCTGCAGAAGTGAAGCCGCGCGAAAAGGCCAAGGCTTCGACTTCGACACAACAGTCAGAGCGGCATGTGTGCGCTCGCGGATGAAATGACATCCGAATGCTCAACCTAACGTCACGACGAACGACTATTTTTGTTGTGCATGCGTAAGCTGGGCGTGGCGTAGTGGCGTTTCCACGGTAACGCGGGGCCGGTTACCTGGTGGTGGTCGTGGCTGCCCATTCGTCGGCACGTAGCAGGTCGCGATTCTGATGCCATGCCACGTCCCTTTGCCGTGACCCGGCTGCCAACTAAAGTAGACTGTCCGTATTGACGGCAGCAGGTGTTTGATTGGAAAGGAAATTCATACAGGGCCACAAGGCAGGCCCGTACCAGACTTGGGTGTGCCTAACGGGAAACCTGCACGAAAATCAAATGCCCTCCGATGGTGATCTGCGGCTCCACGTTCGGGATTCAATCAACATTTAGTTGGTGCCTGCAGATTCCGTGGGTGAGCAGGCGGGATGTCGACACCCATGAAATCCCTGGTGAGCGGGCGCTTTTTGACCGATTGACATATGACGTCTCACCTAATACCTTGACGACTAAGCCGACTCGATGACGGCGGTCGCCGCAGGCCTCGCGCTTCTCTGGAAGGTCAGCGCACGTCCAGGTCATCGGGAGCTGGCGAGCCGGTTTTGTCTGGCAAAAGCGGTTCGACCGAATAGTTCTCCCTGACCACAACACGTTGAGGTTTCCCATGAAAGTACCGTTTGCATACAAGCGCGTCGCGCTCGCCGTTTCCGTGGCGGCGGGCGCCGCGTCGTTCAGCGCAGCCGCCTTCGCCGGCGACGTCGTGATCGGCTTCGCCGCGCCGCTGACCGGCGGATCGGCGCACTACGGCATCGATCTGAAGCGCGGCGCGGAACTGGCGCTCGACGACGCCAATGCACAGAAGCTCGTCATCGGCGGCCAGCCCGTCCATTTCGTGCTCGATGCGGAAGACGATCAGGCCGACCCGCGCGTGGGCTCGCAGGTGGCGCAAAAGATGGTGGACGCGAAGGTGGCCGGCGTGGTGGGGCACTTCAATTCGGGCACCACGATCCCGGCTTCGCGCATCTACAACTCAGCGGGCATTCCGATGGTTTCGCCCACGGCGACCAACCCCACACTGACCTCGCAGGGTTTCGGCAACGTCTTTCGCGTGGTGAACTCGGACGCGCAGATGGGTCAACTGGCGGGCCACTCGGCGGTGGAGGCGCTCAAGGGCAAGAGCATCGCCGTGATCGACGACCGGACGGCATTCGGCCAGGGCATGTCCGACGAGTTCGTCAAAGGCGTGACACAGGCGGGCGGCAAGATCGTGGACCGCGAATTTGCCACGGACAAGGCCGTCGACTTCAAGGCGCAGTTGACCCGCATGAAGTCATTCAATCCCGACGTGGTGTTCTGGGGTGGCCTCGATCAGCAGGCGGGCATGCTCGTCAAACAGATGCGCCAGCTGGGCATGCGCGCGACCTTGCTGGGCGGCGGCAGCTTCGAGAATGAGACCTTCCTGAATGTCGCCGGCGAGAGCGCGAACGGTGCGGTGTCGTGGGACTACGGCGTGCCGCTGTCGAAAATGAAGCAAGGCAAGGATTTCGACAGCAAGATGAAGGCGAAGTACGGCGAAGGCGTCGTCGCCTATGCGCCCGCGGCGTATGACGCGACATGGGTGCTCGTCAATGCGATGAAGAAGGCGAATTCGACCGACCCGAAGGTCTACGGCCCGTTCATCAAGTCGGTCGCGTTCACGGGTATTTCGGGCAACATTGCCTTCATGCCGAACGGCGATATGAAAGACCCGGCTGCGACGTTCTACAAGGTGATCGACGGGAAGTGGGTGCCGCAGGCGGTCGCGTACGGCGAAAAGGTCTCGGCGCTGCAGAACTGATTGCGTAGCGGGTGTCGCGCCTGATTATCGTCTGATTAATCAGGAATGCAGATAAAAACTCGACACCGCTTCGCTATCGATCCAACTGCCGCATGTGCGCGGAGCGTTCGTTCCGCGCACATCTTTACTCGACGCGCGTACTCGACAGATTGTGGTACCGCTCGAGGCTTTCATTCAGATGGCGGCGCATGGCGCGACGCGCGGCCGCCACGTCCTGCTTTTCGATGGCGTCGAGAATATCCGCATGTTCGCGCTGGATGCGCCGGATATAGGTCTTGCGCTCCTTCGCATTCGCTTTCGCATGTTTGAGGCGCAGGTCGATGGTGATTTCCTGACCCAGCGTGCGCAATATAGACGTAAAATGCGGGTTCTCCGAGCACGTCGCGACGGCGAGGTGGAATTCGAAATCGGCACGCGCGCATTCGGCGTCGTCTTCCACTGAGACGATTTCCATGCGTGCATAGACTTCCTTGAGCGCGCGCAGGTGCGCTTCGGACCGGCGCTCCGCCGCGTAGGCCGCGGATTCCGTTTCCACGCCAATGCGCAATTCGAGCACGTGCATCGAATTGTTGAGCGTGGTTCCGTCGATGAAATCCGGGCTCGCGGGCTGATTCGTGGCTTCGGAAACGAACACGCCCACGCCGTGCCGCGCAATCAACCGGCGGCCGAGCTTGAGCGAGGCAACGGCTTCCCGTACCACGGTGCGGCTCACGCCGAATTCTTCGCACAATTCCGGCTCGGTCGGCAACTTGCCGCCCGGCGGGTATTCGCCCCGGTCGATCTTGTCGTTCAGTGCCTGGATGACGAGTTCAGTCAGGCTGCGCCGCTTGCCGGAACTCGCGGCATTCTTCAGTAGGGTTTCAGCGTCCAGAGTCATCCCGAGTGCTCCACACCGGATCAGGAGAGCGCTGCAATTCACGGATGCAGACGTACCGCGTGGCGCGGCAGTTGCTAGTCGCGTCTGACCTGCGCCGTATGACATACTATGACTGTAACACAGTCCGGCGCAGGCCCCTCCCGCCGGCCATTGCGGCCGAAGCGGGGATTGATTTTCATCAAGCGTAGATATAGCCGCCGCTGACGATCACGTTCTCACCGGTCGCGTAGGTGTTGCGCTCGCTGGCCATCATGACGACCCACTGTGCGATCTCTTCGGGTTCGGCGGCACGGCCCAGCGGATTGGCGCTCGCGAGTTCGCCGAGGAAGCCGAGCTTCTTCGCGCGGTCCGTCGCGAATCCCGCCGGCGCGACCGAGTTCACGAGAATGCCGTCCTTCGCGACTTCCTGCGCGAACGACTTCGTGAGGCTCACGACCGCGGCTTTGGTCGCCGCATAATGCGCGTTTTGCGGGTGCGCCTTGAACGCGTCCACGGACGTGATGTTCACGATGCGTCCGGCAACGTGCGCTTCGACCTTCGGGCGGCTTCGCATGTGCTCGATAGCCGCGACCATCATGTGGTACGTGCCTTTGATGTTGACCGCGTTCTCCAGGTCCCACTCGTCGTCGCTGATTTCGAGAATAGGGCGGCGCGGATAGATCGCCGCGCTGTTGACGAGGCAATCCACGCGCCCGAGCGCGTCCAGCGCCTTGGCGAAGACGGCGTGCGCGGATTCCTTGCGCGTGATATCGCCTTCGGCGCCGAACACCGTATGGCCTTGCGCCTTCAAGGTGCCCACGGTTTCCTCGAGCAACGGGCCGTTCTTGTCGATCAGCGCGATGCTGTGCGCGCCATCGGCGAGCATCAGTTTGGCGACAGAAAGGCCGAGACCCGAGGCGCCGCCGACGATCACCACTCGTTGATTTTTCATGATGCGTAGATATCCGGTTTTGAAGCAGGGTTTCAGTCGACCGTGACGATTTGCGAGCCGCCGGCTGCCTGGTCGGTGGGGAAGACTTCCATGCGCGAAACGTCTACCGCTTCGGGCAGGGCGAGCGCCGTCGCGATCAGTTCCGCGATGTTTTCGGGCTGAATCGAACGGTAGGCTTCGTAGAGCTTTTCGTTTGCGCCTTGCTCGCCGAGCGCCGTGCGATAGAGATTCGTCTGCACGCGGCCCGGCGCGATTTCGGTGACGCGCACTTTCGTGCCGAGCAGGTCGCAGCGCAGCGAATCGCAGAACATGCTCACGGCGGCTTTGGTCGCGCCGTAAACAGCGGTGTTCGGATGCGGAAAACGGCCCGCGCTCGAACCGATGAAAAACAGATGGCCGCGCTTGCGCCGCACCATGCCATCGAGCGCGAGTTGCGCGATATGCAGCGGCGCACGCAGATTAATATCGATCATGTTGTCGATATCGGCCGGGGTAGTTTCGCCGAACTTCGCGATAGCCGGCAGCAGCCCGGCATTGTTCACGACGACGTCGATCGCTTCACGCCCGAACAATTCGCGCAGTGGCGCGATATCGTGCAGATCGACAGCGAGAGGCGTGACGCCGCATGCGCTCGCGAGCGCGTCGAGCGCCTTCGCGTCACGGCCTAGCGCGTAGACCTTCATGCCGACTTTGACGAGCCGCTCGGCGATCGCGCGGCCAATGCCGCTCGATGCCCCGGTAATCAACGCGGTTTGATACGAATGGGAACTCATGTCAAAAGCCTTCGTGGAAGAATGGAGAGGGCATCAGATCACGCCCTCTTCGAGAAACGGCTTGTTCTCGACCACGCGCGCATAACCGAGCGGCGTGAGATCGAGCGAGCGATAGCCGCCGTACACGATCAGTTCGCTCAGACCGCGTCCGACCGCGGGCGACTGCTGCAGGCCGTGGCCGCTGAAGCCATTCGCAAAGAGGAAATTCGTCACCTCGGGATGCGGCCCGACGATCGCATTGTGATCGAGCATGCAGAAGTCGTAGTGACCGGCCCACGAATTCACGACCTTGATCGCCTCGAATGCGGGAATGCGTTCCGCGAGTGCGGGCCAGATGACTTCTTCGAATTCCGCATGAATCACGTCGAAGTCGTTGACGTCCGCGAGCGGGTCCGGGTCGGGGTAGCAGCCGGTGAGGTAGTACTTGCCTTCGGGGCGGAAGAAGATGCCGGTCGTGTCGATGGTGAGCGGCACGACGCCTTCCAGCGGCGTGCGGCAGTCGAACACGAACAAGCAGCGCTTGCGCGGCTCGACGGGAATGTCCAGCCCTACAAGGCGCGCCATTGCCGGGCCGCAGGTGCCCGCGGCGTTGACCATCAGGCCGCAGCCGATCGTCTCGCCGCTCTTGAGCACCACGCCCGTGATGGTCGAGCCTTCGCGCAACACGTCGACCACTTCGTTTTCGATGTATTCGATGCCGAGCGAACGCGCCTTGCGGCGCATGCCTTGCAGCAGGCCGTAGCTGTCGAACCAGCCTTCACCCGACTGGCCGTAGACACCGTTGACGAGCCCTTCGGTGTTGAGCCACGGAAAGCGGGCTTTCAGCTGGTCCGGATCGAGCAGCACCACGTCGGCGCCGCATGACTGCTGTGTGGCGCAATTGCGCTCGAACATCGGCGCGCCGTTCGCATCGCCGAGATACAGGTAGCCGTTTTCCTTGAAGCCGAGTTCGGGCGCATCGCCATTCACGGCCACGCGCGCATGAAAGTCGCGGATGAACTCCGTGCCGAACTGCGAGATCTGGATGTTCAGCGGATTCGAGAATTGATGCCGGATCGACGCGCTCGACAACGCGGTCGCCGACTTCGCATAAGTCCAGTCGCGTTCGATCACGAGAACCGAGCCGTTGAAGTCGGGATTCTCCGCGAGGAAATACGCAGTCGCGCTTCCAACGACTGCGCCGCCCACGATCACCACGTCGTAGTGAGGCTTGAGTGCATGCTGTGCCATCTCGGTGTGTTCCAGATAGATCGTTGGGGAAGCGGGGCTCAGTTATCTTTCGGGTCTTCGAAGTGGCCGTCCGCCGCGAACTGGCCGCCTTGAAAGCGCACAGCCGGGTTGCGCGGATCGCCCACTTCCGTGTTCGCATAGACTTCGGCGCGATACGCATCGGCGGAATCCTTCGGGCGGTAACCGAGGTACGCGGCCTGCGTGTTGTCCCAGAAGTTCGCGCTGTTATTCGAGTTGCCGTACACGATCATATGGCCGACGCTCGGCGTCATGATCGACTGCACGCACAGGTGCGAGAAGTCGTCATACGAAAGCCACGTCGCGAGCATGCGGCGATCGACCGGCTTCGGAAAACACGAGCCGATGCGCAGACACACCGACTCGATGCCGAATTTGTCGAAGTAATAGCGCGAGAGATTTTCGACGAAGGTCTTGCTCACGCCATACAGGCTGTCCGGGCGCTGGGGCGAGTGCGCGTCGATCGTCTGCGTGCATTCGTAAAAGCCGATGGCGTGCACCGAACTCGCGTAGATCACGCGCTTCACACCGGCCTGGCGCGCGCCTTCGTAAATGTTGTAGCTGCCGACGATATTCGAGTCGAGAATGACCTGAAACGTGTTCTCGCGCGGCGCGCCGCCCATATGGATGACCATGTCCACGCCCTTGAGCATTTCGAACACGGCGTCGCGATCGGCGAGGTCGCAGATGAAGTGCTTTTCGTTCTCACGCACTTCTCCCAGCGACTGACGCGCATTGAGGCTCAGCGTTTCGGCATAGGGGCGCAGGCTTTCGCGCAGCACGGAGCCCAGCGCGCCGCCCGCGCCCGTGATCAGGATGTTCTTGAACGGCGGCTTGGTGATGTCGGTCATGCGTTGCTCCTTACTGTGGGTTCGACGCCGCGAGTGCGTCGAGCGTGAGGCCGTAATCGTCGCGCAATTGCGCTTCGGAGATGTATTCGTTGCGGATGTCGCGCAGCAGCGCTTCGCGATCGCGAAGCGCTGGCGCACCGACGCCGCCGCCGCCCGGCAGCGAGAGCGTGACGCGCTCGTGCTCGCCGACGAACTGCGTGCCTTTGCCCTTCATGCGCGTGCCGTCGGACAGCGTGACCTGTCCGGCCGCGCCTTCCTTGCCGCTCGAGCGGCCGCTCGCGGGATGATCGATACGATCGAACATTGCGTTGAAGCGGAACTGGTAGCCCTCGCGCGGACCGATTTCGACGATCTGGCCGAGGCCGCCGCGATGCTGACCGGCGCCGCCCGAGCCAGAGCGCATTTCCTTGCGCCAGACGACGATCGGACCGACCTGTTCGGTGGCTTCTACCGACATCGCGTGCACGCCGCTTGGAAACGCCGTAGCCGAAAGACCATCGAGTTCTGCGCGCGCACCAGTGCCGCCGCTGTTGAACATGAGGATTTCGCTGCCCTTGAGGCCCGAACCTTCCTGCGCGGCTCGCGCACTCACGTGCAGATTCCAGAGCGCGCCCGCGCCCTCGGCCGGCACACGATTCGGCAGGATCTTGTTCAGCGCGCCGAGGACCAGGTCCGGCACGAAGTGGCCGAGCACATGGCGCACGGCAACCGGGCTCGGCCGTTGCGCGTTGAGAATGCAGCCTTCAGGCGCCTGCACGCGGAAGGGTTCGAGCGAGGCTGCATTGTTCGGCACTTCTGGCGCGATGATGCACTTGAGGCCGTAGCATGCGTAAGCTTTCGCATACAGCAGCGGGACGTTGATGCCGAACGGGCTCGAAGGCGACGTGCCCGCGAAATCGGCGAGCAGATGATCGTCGGCGACCGTGAGCGTGACGTTGAGCTTCACCGGCGTATCGTAGCCGTCGAGCGTCATCTCGTTCGTCTGCGTTTGCTTAGGCAGCGCGGCAATGCGTTCGAGCGTCGCTTCGCGGCTGCGGGCAAGAATGAATTCGCCGATCCCTTCCACGTCCTTGAGCTCGAACTCCTTGAGCATTTCGATCAGGCGCTTGTGGCCGGTCTCGTTGCACGAGGCGAGGGCGTAGAGATCGCCGACGACCTTGTCGGCTTCGCGCACGTTGTTGCGCAGGATGTTCACGAGATCGCGATTCACTTCGCCGCGCTCGATCAGTTTCATGATCGGCACGAACAGACCTTCTTCGTAGATCTCACGCGAGTCGGGACCGAAGCCGCGCCCGCCGATATCCACGACGTGCGCGGTGCTTGCGAAATAGCCGATCAGTTCGCCATTGTGGAAAGAGGGCGAAACCACAGTGAAATCGTGCAGGTGGCCGGTGCCTTTCCACGGGTCGTTCGTGAGGTACACGTCGCCCTCGTACATGCGCTCGACGCCGATGTCTTTCATGAAATGCTCGACGGCTTCGGCCATCGTATTCACGTGGCCGGGCGTGCCGGTGACGGCCTGCGCGAGCATGCGGCCGCGCTGGTCGAAAATGCCCGCTGATAGATCGCCCGCTTCGCGCACGCTGGTGCTGAACGCGGTGCGGATGAGCGCCATGGCCTGTTCTTCCACGACGGAAATCAGGCGGTTCCACATGACCTGCATGTGGATCGTATCGAGATTGCTGAGCGACATGCTTTACTCCTGATTGGCCTTGGCGGCATTCAGTTCTTTGGCGACGACGAGCAGGCAGCCATCGGGCTGAACCATGGCGTCGAAGGAGGAGGTGACGAGCGTCGACGTTTCCGGCTCGACGATGATCGCCGGACCTGTGACGCTCTCGCCGACCTTCAGCGTTGCGCGCTCGACGATAGCTGCTTCAACGAAGCGATGCAGTGCGGCGTCGAAGATCTTGCGCGTCTTCGGCGGCACGACGGCGTCGCGCGACGTGAGCAGCTTCAGGCGCTCCACGGGCGGCAGCGGGGAGCTGGCCTTCACTGCCCAGCTGACGATTTCGATATCGAGGCCGTCGATCGGGCGGCCGAAATATTGCGTGTAGGCGCGCGTGAACGCTTGCGTGAATGCGTCGCGATCTTCGGCGGTGAACTTGCGCCAGGGGAACGCCACGGGAATTTCCCAGCCCTGGCCGACATAGCGCATGAACGCCTTCACCTCGACTTCGGGCTCGGCGTCGCCCGAACCCTGGCGCGCGAAGCGCAGGGCTTCCTCGCTCAGTTCACCGACGATGTCGTTGAGCACCGCAGCGTCGAAGTCGTTGAAGCGCATGGTTGCACTGCGCACGCTTTCGTAGCCGAAGGGCGCGCGCAGGAAGCCGATGGCGGATCCCACGCCGGCACCCGGCGGCACGATGAACTTCTTGATGCCGCTCTTTTCGCACAGACGCGCGGCGTGCAGCGGACCCGCGCCGCCGAACGTGATCATCGTGTAGTCGCCGATGTCCTTTCCGCTTTCCACGGCATGCACGCGCGCCGCATTGCTCATGTTCTCGTCCACGACTTCGGCGACGCCATACGCCGTTTCATCGGGACTCAGATGGATCGCGCCGCCGACCTGTTCGACCATCGCGCTCGCTGCCTTGTCGGTGGAGAGCACGATGGTGCCGCCCGCAAAATTCGCGGGATCGAGGCGGCCGAGCAGCAGGTCGGCGTCGGTCACGGTGGGCTGCACGCCGCCGCGCTGATAGCACGCGGGGCCAGGCTCCGAAGCCGCGCTATGCGGGCCCACGCGGATCTGCCGCATCACGTCGAGCGAAGCGATCGAGCCGCCACCCGCGCCGATTTCCACCATCTCCACGACGGGAATCGAGATCGGCATGCCGCTGCCTTTCTTGAAGCGATAGGTGCGCGCGACTTCGAACGTGTTGGCCGTCTTCGGTGTGAGGTCGTCGATCAGGCAGATCTTGGCCGTGGTGCCGCCCATGTCGAACGAGAGCACCGTGTTGAGATCGTAGCGTGCTGCGATATGCGCCGCGAAGATCGCGCCGCCCGCAGGACCCGATTCGACGAGGCGCACCGGAAACTCCGACGCGCTTTCGATCGAGACGATGCCGCCGCCCGAGTGAATGATGAAGATGGGGCAAACGGCGCCCGCCGCGCGCACCTCGCCGACCAGGCGGTCGAGATACGACTTCATGATCGGGCGAACGTAGGCGTTCGCGCAAACGGTGTTGAAGCGCTCGAACTCGCGGATCTGCGGCGACACTTCGCTGGAGATCGACACCGACACGTGCGGCAGACGCTTTTCGAGTGCGTCGCGCATCATGCGCTCGTGCACGCCGTTCACGTACGCGTGAATGAAGCCGACTGCGACGCTTTCATAACCGCGTTGCTCGATGCGAGCCGCGATGGCATCGATCTGCGCTTCGGTGGGGGCGAGCAGCACGCCGCCTTGCGCGTCGATCCGCTCGGCGAGCGTGAAGCGATCACAGCGCTCGATGAGCGGCGGCGGCAGCTTGATGTTCAGATCGTACTGTTCGAAGCGGTTTTCCGTACGCATCTCGATGGTGTCGCGGAAGCCCTCCGTGGTAATGAAGGCCGTCTTCGCGCCGCGGCGCTCGATGAGTGCGTTCGTCGCGAGTGTGGTGCCGTGAATGATGACGCCAATGTCCTGCAACCCGATGCCAGCCTTCGCGGCGACGATGTCCACGCCCTTGATGATTGCGCGCTCGGGCGCCGTGTAATCCGTGAGGACCTTGGTGGAAAAAAGCGCTCCACCCAGCTCCAGCGCGACATCGGTGAACGTTCCGCCGATATCCACACCTACCCGTGCCTTGTCGTGACTGGCCACCATGACTCTCCTGTTCAAAGCCTAAACGTATGCGGAATGCGTGTTCCGCGAACTGCTGTTGACGATCCTTGTGAGGGGGCGCTGGCGTGCGTGCCGCACCTCGATTTTCGCGTGCTCGTTGATGCGTGTCTGGCGTCTCCGAACGTTATTTTTTGCTCGTTGACATATGATGAGTGACGTCTTACAGTGCTGTCAACACGAACAAAAAGATTTTCATGTTTTACGGTTTCTTGCTGTGTCGCATAACTTCCGCAGATCATTGTTTTTTATAGATTATTTGTCGTGCGCCGGCACCGGGGAAGACTCGCTTTGACGGCGTTCTCGGCGTAAACACTGATAGGTTGTAGTCGCGTAAAAACTTAACTTTTCATGGAATTTTAAGGCGGACGGCGACACCACCTGTAGCAGTCGCGTGTTTCGATGAAAGATGCATGAATTAGGACAATGAAATATTCGTGTCGCCGCACCGTGTGTATCTTGCCGTCGACGTGAAAGGGTAGGACGAAAGGGAACAATGATGAAAGTTCTGGTAGCAGTGAAGCGGGTCGTTGACTACAACGTGAAGGTTCGTGTGAAGTCGGATGGCACGGGCGTCGACATCGCCAACGTGAAGATGTCGATGAACCCGTTCGACGAAATCGCCGTGGAAGAGGCGGTGCGTCTGAAAGAAGCGGGCGTGGCAACGGAAGTCATCGCCGTTTCGGCGGGCGTGACGCAAGCGCAGGAAACGCTGCGCACGGCGCTGGCCATCGGCGCGGATCGCGCGATCCTCATCGAGTCGAACGAAGACCTCCAGCCGCTGGCTGTGGCCAAGCTGCTGAAGGCGCTGGTCGACAAGGAACAGCCGCAACTGGTCATCCTCGGCAAGCAGGCCATCGACGACGATTCGAACCAGACCGGCCAGATGCTCGCTGCGCTGGCGAACCTGCCGCAGGCTACGTTCGCCTCGAAGGTGGTTGTTGCCGACGGCAAGGCTACTGTGTCGCGCGAAGTGGACGGCGGTGCGGAAACGCTGTCGCTCAAGCTGCCCGCGGTCGTGACGACGGACCTGCGCCTGAACGAGCCGCGCTACGTCACGCTGCCGAACATCATGAAGGCGAAGAAGAAGCCGCTGGAAATCGTGAAGCCGGAAGACCTGGGCGTCGATGTCACGCCGCGTCTGAAGACGCTGAAGGTTGCCGAGCCGCCGAAGCGTAGCGCAGGCGTGAAGGTGCCGGACGTGAAGACGCTGGTCGAGAAGCTGAAGACGGAAGCCAAGGTGCTGTAAGGGGAGCCAACAGAATGACGAATCTGGTGAGTTTGGTCATAGCCGAACACGACAATCAGTCGATCAAGGCCGCGACGCTGAACACGGTCGCAGCAGCACAGAAAATTGGCGGCGACGTGCACGTGCTGGTCGCGGGCCACAATGCGCAAGCCGCAGCGGATGCCGCCGCGAAGATCGCAGGCGTTGCGAAGGTGCTGCTGGCCGACGCGCCGCAACTCGAGCAGGGTCTCGCCGAGAACGTCGAAGCGACGGTCCTCGCGCTTGTGGGAAATGCGGCAAAGAACTACACGCACATCCTCGCGCCGGCAACGGCACCGGGCAAGAACGTCACGCCGCGTATCGCCGCGAAGCTCGACGTCGCGCAGATCAGCGACATTACCGCCGTGGATTCGCCGGACACGTTCGAGCGTCCGATCTACGCGGGCAATGCCATCGCGACAGTGCAATCGGTCGACCCGATCAAGGTCATCACCGTGCGTACGACGGCATTCGATGCAGTTGCTGCCGAAGGCGGCAGCGCAGCAGCCGAGAAGCTCGACGCGGCAGCGGACAGCGGCCTCACCCAGTTCGTCGGCCGTGAAGTGACGAAGCTCGACCGTCCGGAACTCACGAGCGCGAAGATCATCGTCTCGGGCGGCCGGGGTCTGGGCAGCGGCGAGAACTTCGCGTTGGTGCTGGAGCCGCTCGCGGACAAGCTCAACGCCGCACTTGGCGCATCGCGCGCAGCCGTCGATGCTGGCTATGTGCCGAACGATTATCAGGTCGGTCAGACTGGCAAGATCGTCGCGCCGCAACTGTACGTGGCAGTCGGCATCTCGGGCGCGATCCAGCATTTGGCCGGCATGAAGGACTCGAAGATCATCGTCGCGATCAACAAGGACGAAGAAGCGCCGATCTTCAGCGTGGCCGACTACGCTCTGGTGGACGATTTGTTCGGAGCCGTTCCCACCTTGACCTCGACTCTCTGACACATTCCCGCAAGGCTCGCCCGCGCGAGCCGACCGAAAGAAAACCGTTTTTACTCTTATCAGCGGAGCAATTCAAACATGATTTCGACGACCGATCCACACATCAATCGCAAACCCAGAAATATTTCGGATGCCGAATGGGATGCTCGCGTCCAGGTGGCGGCTGCGTATCGGCTGGCCGCGAAGTTCCAGCTCACCGATCTGATCTACACGCATATTTCCGCGCGCGTTCCGGGTACGCACGATCAGTTTCTCATCAACCCGCACGGCTGGTTCTTCGACGAGATCACCGCGTCTTCGCTGGTGAAGATCGATGTGAACGGAAATCCCGTCGACGACGACCGCTTCGAAGTCAACGCAGCGGGCTTCACCATTCACAGCGCGCTTCACCAGGCGCGTCACGATGTGGAGTGCGTGGTGCATTTGCATACGACCTACGGCATGGCAGTTGCCGCAATGGAATGCGGCCTGCTGCCGCTGAACCAGATCAGCATGCAGTTCTATAACCGGGTGGCGTACCACGAGTACGAGGGCATTTCGCTCGAACTCGACGAGCGCGAGCGCATCGTCAAGTCGATCGGCAAGCGCGACTATCTCATCCTGCGCAATCACGGTCTGCTGACGACTGGCCGCTCGGTCGCCGAAGCGTTTACACGCATGTTCTACCTGAACCGCGCTTGCGAGATTCAGGTCGCGACGCTGTCGGCCGGTCAAAAGGTCGTCATCCCATCGCCGGAAGTCTGTGAGCACGCGGCGAAACAGCACGACGACTACGCGTATCTCGACACCGTGCACCTGGACCGCGAATGGACGGCGCTGCTTCGTCTGCTGGATCGCGACGGCGCCAATTACCGCAGCTGATCGGCTGGTGGCCGCATCGGTCGGGCAATGGGGCGGGAATACGTCACGCCTCATTGCTCGGGCCGAAATCTGAATCACCTTTAATTCAATCGCCATCGACTGGCACTCGCTGATATTCGGCGGTTCGCCGTGCACGTATACCGATTCGACACGACGCGTGAGACGCAATTGAAGGGCTTGCGATTTCCCTTCGCTTTGGCGTGGCGAGCCGAAAGAGGGCGCCACGTGCTCACGAGCCGACTCGGCGGAAAGCCATTGGGCTTGAATGTGCCAATGCGCGTTGGTACCGAGGAAATGTTCGACGTGTGCGCGATACCCGACGAGACCGGCGCGGCCAGCGGCTGGCTGCAACTGGAAATCGACGCGTGCACGACGGCAACGGAGCCGGACTGGAAAGGCCTGACGCAAGCCTTCTCGCGCGATGGTGGCGGCTTTGGACTTGCATTGGCGCAAGCCATGTTCCGGCTGCCGTGGTACGCGTGGCGAATCGAAGACGTGGCGCGGACACTGGGTGTGACGCGGCGCTCGCTTCAGATGGCGCTCTTTCGCGAATCGTATAGCTTCGACGCCGCATTGCGGCGCTGCCGGCGGCTCAATCAACTGCTGCGCGAAGGCGATGCGCGGTGTCGCTTCGCGCCAATTGCCCGAAGCGCGGCGCAAGAACCGCCGTTCCGATGAAACGCCTGCGGGCAAGGATGACAGGAAGAGACATGCACGAGACCCCACAAGGAATCAATCGAGGTGACACGGCCATCGCTCTGGCAGAGATGGATTTCGCTCCGCATGCGGAGCACCACAAGCGGCGCGACGAGACGCGCTCATCGAACGTTCCCGCCGGTTCGCTCGGCTCCAGCCTGAAGCAACGCCATGTGGTCATGCTTTCGATCGGCGGAAGTATCGGGGCAGGGCTTTTCGTCGGATCCGGCCACGCCATTGCCGAAGCGGGACCGGGCGCGATCATCGCCTATCTGCTTGCCAGTCTGCTCGTCGTGCTCGTGATGCGCATGCTGGGCGAGATGGCCTGCGCGATGCCGGATTCGGGTTCGTTCTCGACCTATGCAGGCCGGGCGATCGGCCCGTGGGCAGGGTTCATGATTGGCTGGATGTACTGGTGGTATTGGGTGCTCGTGCTGCCGCTCGAAGCCACAGCGGCGGCCAATATTCTGAATAGCTGGTTCCCGCAGATCGAGGTGTGGAAGTTCTGTGTGGCGGTGACGCTTACGCTGACCATCACAAACCTTGCGAGCGTCAAGCATTACGGCGAGCTTGAGTTCTGGTTCTCGGTCGTGAAGGTCGCGGCGATCATCCTGTTCATCGTTGGCGGTGTGGCGGCCATTGTGGGTGTCATTCCGGGCGTTCACGTGAATGTCAGCGGCAACGTGTTCGGGCAGGGCGGATTTCTCCCGCGTGGTTACGCGCCTATCGCGGGGGCCATGCTCACCACCATGTTCACGTTTCTCGGCACGGAAGTCGTGACGATTGCGGCCGCCGAATCGGCGAACCCGGAAAAGGAAATCTCGCGCGCCATCAGTTCTGTGGTCTGGCGCATCTCGTTGTTTTATATCGGATCGATTTTCGTGATCATCGCGGTGGTGCCGTGGAATGCGCCGGAACTGACGCGTATCGGCTCCTATCAAGCCGTGCTTCAGGCGATCCACGTTCCTTATGCGAAGCCCCTGATCGATCTGCTGATTCTCGTTGCCGTCTGCAGTTGCCTGAATTCTGGGCTCTATACCGCGTCGCGCATGATTTATTCGCTCGGAGAGAAAAAGCAGGCGCCCGCAATGGTCAAACGCACGACGCGTTCCGGCGTTCCCGTGATTGCCGTCCTCGCTTCGACATCCGCGGCATTCGCCGGCTGTGCGGCCAATTATCTGGCGCCCAAATATGTGTTCGAAACGCTGCTGTCCACCACAGGAACCATGGCGTTGCTCGTCTATCTGGTGATCGCCGTGAGCCAGTTGCGCATGCGCCGCGCCTTGATCGAATCGAACAGGCTGCGGGTGCGCATGTGGCTGCATCCGTTCCTCGGGCTTTTCGTCGTGGGGCTGATCATTCTCGCGTTCGTGGTGATGGTGTGCGGACAGGCGCATCGTAGCGAAGTCGTGTCGACTCTGGGACTGAGCGCGATGCTTGCGATTACCGGGATGCTAGTTGAGCGGCGCCGGCGGAAGCGCTAGATAGTCTCGTTGATCCGGAAAGCGAAGGTAAAGCGGATAAAGGCCTGTCGCATCGACGGGCCTTTATCTTCTGTTCATCATTTTACATAAATATAATGATCAATGTTTTTCTTGTCTTTCGCCTAATTTATAAGTAATGCCAATTTTCTTGTTCGCTAGGAACGAAATATCGACACCGACGACACGTTCATCCCGTTCAGCGGAGAGCGCCAAGGCTTCCAGCATCTGGCTCAGAATCGGCTCCGTCTGGAAACGTTCGAATGCGGGAAAGCGAGGTGCTACGACGTGAACCATCGTGCCGTGAAAGCAACGCCAATCATGACAGCGGGCGAACTGGCACGTCGAGCCGTCCGACGTGAACGTCGCATAGATTGGCGAACGGATGTACTTTTCTCACGTGGCGGTAGAGACTTGCCCAAAAACGATTGCAGACGTCTGGACAAGTAAGTGGATGGCGTTGGAGTGCGAGGATCGTTGGCCGCCACGAGTGGCTGTATGGCACGCATGTCGGGAGTCTTGCCACGGTAATCGGTGTATGCTGTTTCGGCGCTTCGCAATTCGTATGAGGAAGTCCAGATGCACGGATTTGTACGACAGCGCACTTACGGCATCATCAGCGAATGCAATGTTCACGATGAGAAGGGCGCGAAGTGGAGCGCGACGACGTCAGCGGATCTTTGAGATTCGTGCAGGAGATACACATGGAGAGCATAGACTCGGATGACGAGAAGGGTGATGATCTGCTCATTGCTCAACTTGAACAGCGAATCCTGGCAGCAGTGAATGATTCCGCTTACGTGTGGCGAACCGTGGAGGGTCTCGCAAGAGATACGGGGCTTTCGGGCGACGAGGTTGACGAAATCATTAATCGATCAGATAAGTTCATCAAGGCGAGACGAAGTAATCAGCATGGACAGTCGCTATATTCAACAAGAGAAAAATATGAAGCTGATGCTGGAATTCGTGAGCGGCTTCTAAGCGTCATCACAAACAGGCTTGGAGGATGATATGGACGCGCCGCAGCCGCATATAACTTTTCAATTGTTAATAGTGCTGGCTGCGCTTGGCGGGTTTGTCCTTAACATGATGAACTTATGGGAGGACAGCAAGAAACCGAGAAAGGAGCGCATCCCAAAAGATTTCCTTTATTTCCTGTTCTTTGTCTTTTGGCCCTTCGCGGGCGCGCTGTTGGCATGGGTATATGCACTTGATGGATCAGTCCTGCGTCCGCTTCTAGCATTTTCGATTGGCCTATCGGCGCCGACGACGATCCAAGCGCTCCTAAGAACGGCGAGCAGCAACTCAGGACCTCCGCCGAAGTCGGAGGAGTGAGTATTGTGTAGTGGTCGCCAAGACCGATAGTGTGTCGTTCCTCGTCGGGGTAGTGTCGTCCGACGCGGGGATTCCCGCCTTGATACGCAGCGCGTGAATATGATTCAAGATTGAGCTTAGTGTCAGCTCTCCACGAAAATAATCCCTTTTATTCCGCGAACCGGCTGCATTGTGTCTGCCTTCCTGGTGAGTCCCACGCGGCGAGTTGGCGGCAAGATCTCTGTGATGCGTGGGTCGAGATTGGGCTCACATGTTTTTAAACGGAGGGTAGATTTCAAGCGCGCAGTTCAACGGATAGCCGCTACGCATTATTATGCCGAATGAGTAAAATTCGTCCGCTGATTTCTGGTTATTTATTCTTGCGTAGTCTAGAGTGATCGAGGAATAGCAGTTTTCCGCGGTGGTATCGCCGCGTTTTGTGCTCCTGGCCTGTGAGTCCTGTCAATTGGCCTGCGGCGCTGCCCGACTTCATTTGCGAGTGACGAGCGAGGCGGAGAAGTCCCCATGCTTAGCGCAATCGAGTGCGCCTGCATCATGAATCATTTGCGGGTGAGGCTGCACTGCGAGGAGTTTGCGTACAAATACTTCAAAGGCAAGGAAAGTGAAATATATGTCGCAACGGTGCAAAAATCTCGGCCGGCGATCGCAAACCTTATTCAAGGCGTGAGTCGAGACTTAATCGCCAATTTTGGACGGGTGGAATAATCATGACAGAAAGTGATTTCCTTAACACCGTGCTGCAGGCCGCGGGCGTCCATCCGCAGAATCTTTCTGGAGAGCCCAGCGAATTTGCGAAAAGCTGGACGTCGCAAGGCCCTTGGGAATCGGCCGCACAGGTGCAGATCGCTTACCATCTACATAGGTTGGGAATTTCCGCAAAAGTTAGAGAAATTCCGTATCCGCACCCGTACAGTAGCGAGATGGTCGACTTCTATTTTAAGGATGGAGGGGAGACCTATGCCGTTGAGATCAAAGTGGAAAGCACAAACGGGAACTTCGGCGGAATGAGCTTGCAGGAAGCGATCACACGCGACGTGAACAAGTTGCATGGATTCAAGGCGGACAATCGATGGGTGGTGGTCGTCGCAGCAAGCGCAAAGAACATCGCATTGCTCGAAAAAACACTTAACAGAGGTGATTCGTGGATAACAGACCAGGAGGGAGTCTTCGCCGCGTATCTATGCAACATCGACACTTTTCCCCACGGTCTGCCGATAAAGCGATATGTGCAATTGAACCCACCTTATAACTTCATCACCACACATCACAACACTTGAGGCATCCGTGGCGCAACTGGAATGCAATCGATGGAACAATGGTTCGCCGTCTCGACTATTTCGAAAGAATGACACGCTTTCTGGAATATGCGAGACCCGGCGTGGTCAGCGGGGCGGCTGGAACACGGGTTGGCAATGCCGTCTGGGCGGCGTTGCACGGCGGAACGCCGCACCGACCTGGCGCGCGCGTTTTACCTCATCGCCGTGCAGGTAAGTCGAGGTTGTGGCAATGGAGGCATGGCGCAGGTTGTCGCGCACCGCGACAAGTTCAACTCCGGCGTCGAGTGCATGCGTGGCGTGCGTGTGCCGCAGCCAATGCGGGCTGGCGAGCCGCAACTTCGTGGCGAGCACCGGGTTTCGTGCTTCCTGGCCCACTGCCGCTTCCCGGAAAAACTCACCGATAATCTGCCGCAGCCGCGCCGCGCTGATGCCTGCCTCGGCCAGCGCATTGCGCGCACCTCGCGCTCGCTTTCCGTGATTCCCGTCGAGTATGCCCACCAGCGGCGTGGCGGGATCCCACCGGGCGCGCATGACCGGCAGGCCCCGCGCCTTCAGATATGCCCGTAGCGCGTCACGCGCGAGCGGCGGCAGCGCGACGCGCCCCGGCTTCGTGCCCTTGCCGGTCACGTTGAGCCACCACGTGCCGTGCGCTTCCACACCGATGTCGCCAAGCGCCGCGGCCACGAACTCGTGCGCGCGCAGGCCCGTGGCATACCCAAAATCCAGCACGAAGCGCAGGCGCTGCGCGGCGAGCGGTTGCCAGCAGGGGCGGCCAGCATGGCTGCGCTCGAGCCGGTCCGCGAACGCGCGCACGGTCTTCCACTCGCGGTCATCCAGGGCGTGCGCGAGGTCGAACGGGGCGCGCGGGCGGGCGCCGCGGACCGTCACGCCGGCAAAAGGATTGAGGACGACATAGTGCTGGTCGACGAGCCACGCAAAGAGCGCGCGCAGGACCGTGAATGCATGGGCCGCGGAGCGCGCGCTCAGTCCTCGCGCGAACGGGCGCCACGCGGGCGAGGCCCGTGGGCAGGGTGGCCCGGTCCAGCGCGAGGCGGGGACGGGGCGCCGGAGGAAGGCGCGATAGGCGGTCGCATCCTCGGTGGTCAGCGACGAGAGTGGCTGACGGCGCTCGACGACGGCCCACAGCAGCAGCCGTTCGGCCTCGCGCCGGTAGGCACGTACCGTGTGCGGCGACTCATGCAGCGCGAGCCATGCGGCGACCGCCTCCGCATCGGTCGTGGCGGCGAGGCCGCACGCCTCGCGCGGCGCACGAAAACGCCCCTGCGAGCCGTCCAGTGCCACGGTCAGCGAGACCAGGGACCACGGCGGGACCGGCTGGGCCGCCACCGTTGTGCAGGCAACTACGTCGGCGGCGCGCCGGGTGAGGTCCGGGTAGGCCGCAAGGAATGCCGCGACCGCCTGTGCACCGGTGGCGCCCAGTCCGGGCACCCCCTGCCACCAGCGGCGCCGGCGCGGCATGACAAGCAGCAGGTCGGCGAGTGAGCCGATGCCGGCGGCAGCGAGCGCGCGGGCCGTGCGCGGGGCGAGCCACCGGTCGACGGCGTCCGCGGGCTGCGGGGCCGGGACGCGGGTGACACGCATCGCATCGAGTGCCACGACGACCTGCGCGGCACACGCCGTACGGGCCGCAGCGGGGCCCGTGAAGAGCGGGATGAGGTCGTCGCGCTGGCGGCCCCGGGCGCAGGCGGTGAGCTGCCGGCGGATACGGGCGATCACGCCGCGGGAAGACTGGCCGTCGCCGCGGAGGTGGGCGAGGTAACGCGTGACAGCCTCGCGTGCAGTCAGCCCCTCATGCCAGGCACGCAGCGCGGCGAGCGACGCGAGATCGGGAAGCTCAGGCAGGGCAGCGGGCGTGGCGGGGGACGGGCCGTTCCCCTGTCCGGCGGCCGGGACAGGAGTGGTGTTCATGCAGACAGTTTAGTTCGCGCGGAAGGTGTTTGCGATAAGCCCAGTTATCGCAAACGCTGCAACCGGCCATGCACCCTCCGGCACGATACCGGCCCCGGGCCGGTGCCGGCAGGGCACTCCATGACCGGCAGGGCGCCGCCGGGACAGTGCATCCGGCGCGCCGAAGGGTGCGCCGGATGCCATCCCCCGGGCTGCGGGCCGCCGCCAGACGAGGGAGCCGGACGCCGCCGGGCCCGAATCCGTCAGCAGCCGTTGCCGGTCCCGTCAGGCGAACTGAAAACAAGGTGTCGTGACAGCACGGGGCTCCCCATGGATGACGGTTAGCCGGTGAAGACGGTCCGTGAGGTGCCGGAAAAAGAAGAAAGAGAAAGGGGGCGCGGTCCGCCGTGCGCCTTCCGGCGATGGAGGCGGCGGCCGCACCGTTCGCCGTTCCGCGCGGTTCCGGAAAAGCGCGTCCGGGCGCCGTAACCATCCTGGTTCACGGGCTGGAGCTGGCCAGCCGATCCGGAAACCGTCACTGGCCCTGTCTTTGAAGCCTGGAAGCCGGGCGACCGCTGCGTCCCGACGCGTGCCTGGAGCAGCTGGCGGGTGCCCTGACCGCGCAGCTGGCTTGCGCTTGGCGGTGCCATCCCGGCGGAGATTCGCCGTCTGTTTTAAATGGTTAACTTTAAAAACTCTGGATTATTGCAGGGAAATGGAATTTTATTTCCGGCGATCGAAGGCACGTCCCGTTCCCGATTTTCGTTATCTATTACGTACAATTTGGCCTGTCGGCGTGGTTTATTCTTCATTCATTTAATTAGACATGCAGATTAAATTTCTCATGCAAGGGAACCTGAAACACTCAACCTGCATTCCGCGAACTTCGCCATTCCTTGCGGTCGATCACTCACGACGCTGCAGGCCGGTCCCCACGCTGTTTCCAGTTCCCCGGTTGAGGTTCACCGGGGCTCTCCATGGCTTCCTGTGGGGTTCTCGCCAGTTTCTTACTGCTTCGCATGTGTCCTGACAGCAGAACAACGCACGCAGACCACGCCTTTACGCACCGAGTCATCCTTGGACTGCGACTGACGGCAGCGGTGAAGTCCGAAGTTCTGACCTGTGTTGAAGATTCAACAACTATTTATGAGGGGTAAATTCGAACTATTTGTTGAATCTTCAACAAAAACTCTCTCTAAGATGTTTGTTATCGGACGGTCACGCCCGGGATCGCTCAGGATGGCTGGCTGTCCAGAACCGGCCTTGAAATTCCTGCACGCGTGAATAGACTGCGTTCGACCGATGGCAGACACATCTGACTGGAGCTAGCCATGGACAGGCGAAAGAACGGTCGCGGTGTTGCGAATCCGGTGCGGGCGCGTCTGTGTGCGTCGACGCGGCCACGACCACCGTTTGCCTCGCCGTGGCTGCACGGCGGCCGGCGGAGCAAAAAACAGGTGATAAACCCCGGACAATCTGGCCGCGATGAAAGCTTGCCGCTCCCAAAGCAGCGACGCGGGAGGCGCCCGGGTCAATCGGGTAGTGTGGGGCCCGTTGCTGGCGGTGTGGGTCAGGGCTGGACACTGGACTGGGTGGTTGACCCGCTCACGTTGCGTTTGATGACCACAGTCGCCTGGTGGCATCGCGGCTGCCCGGGTATCGAACCGGGCTTCCCACCTACCGGTGCCAGAGTCGCGCGCGCGCCGGAATGGCCTCGCCAGCACGGACCCAGGCCAAAACTGCGACTGGTTGAGAGACCACCCGAATTTTGCGGCAGGGTGCCGGAACGGTCCCGCCACCACGGAGCGAGGCCTCAATTGAGACTGGTTAAGAGGCTGCCCGGATCCGCCTGGGGGGAGCCGGATGCGTTGGTGCACGAGCGTCGCGCCCCGCGGCGGCTCATCCCGCGCGGGAGGCCGGTTGAACGCTCACGTGCCTTAAGTCTCGACGACCGGCTGCGCGAAGGGCGTTTGAGCCAGCCTGTGCCCGTTAGCCTCAACAACGCACGCAGACGGTTCGATCTGCGGCGCGCCGACTGCAGCCCGGTGCGTCCGCACAGTGCCCTCGCGCACCTCGACTGCTTCCGGCAACCGAATCAACCGGGAACCGCCAAGTCAGCTTACATACGGATGTTCCAGATGGACATAGTTGAGGAAGTCTGGAGGGCATTGATGCTGCGACGAGCGCAACGGGGGCATCCGAAAGTCCCAATTGGAGCGGGTCTGCTCGCCTTGCTCTGCGTGGTGAGCCGGGATAGGCAGCGGCATCTGCCGAACCCGTTTGCCCTGTTCGTCGCATCCAGCTTCCACGGAAAACCGTAAGAAGTTGGCAACGCGTCTTCCGTAGCGAGAGGGGTGACGGAACGTTAATTCGTAATACTAAATTGTATCACCTATTGTCGGCCCGATCCACCGTCGCGACCGCAGGAGCGCCCTCGTATGGATAATTCATTGGATTCAGGTGCACGCATGCCCGCGAAGCCTTCAAGTCCGCCGCAGGGCGGTGATGAGGTGCATCGTGAGCCGAATTAACTCCGACCTCCTCGACGCTCTGCTTCGACGCGCGCTCATAACGAAGCAGGGGATCGAACTCGTACACGCGATCCGCGAGGAGCAACCTCTGGAGCCAAGACCTCGGGTTCAGATTGGGGGCATGCGGGGAGAGCACATCAGTGCCCTGATGGGTTTTGCCGTCCGGCTTAACCACTTTACGCTGCAGTCAGCGTTGTTGCATGAGCTGGACGATCCGCTCTCCAGATGTCGCGGATACTATAGCTGGCCGATCGATATTGGGGGCGTTCGTTACCCCGTTAGCTTTGGGACCCGCACGCAGGTTGACGTAGTCAGGCCATTTGTACTCGTGATAAGGGAGGGGTGGTGCGGATTCATCGATGTCTTCCCGACGTCGATGCTGGAACGCAGCGCGATGGGGGGAAGCGCGCTTTACGAGAAAGTCGATGAGGGACACTGGACATGTCCTGCAGTCGCGGAGCGTTTGTCACCAATGGGCCTGCGGTACCAGATACTGACAGAGAAGCACTTTGGTCGCTGGTATCTGCAAAACATCGCGTTGCTCAGCCCCTACCATCAGCCTCGCTACACGGTTCGTGATTCCGCAGTGTGCGAGGTTGTGGTGGGGATGGTCAAGGCCAGGGGATTCATGTTTCGTCGCGATCTGCTTGACCAGCGACTGATCAGTGCGGATGACCTCAACCATCTGATCGTCACGCGTCGCGTGTTCTTCCCGCTGGCGTTGCAGGATGTGACGGATATGCGTTCATCCGCAGTTTTCAGGGACGCCATCGCATACGAAGCCTTCAAGGCGGCCAAGAATGGATGATTCATTGGATTCGGGTGGCACGCGTGCCCGCGAAGCCTTCAAGTCCGCCGCAAGGCGGTGATGAGGTGCAACGTGAGCCGAATTAACTTCGACCTCCTCGACGCGCTGCTTCGACGCGCGCTCGTAACGAAGAAGGGGATCGAGCTCGTACACGCGATCTGCGAGGGGGAGCCTCTGGAGCCAAGACCTCGGGTTCAGATTGGGGGCATGCGGGGAGAGCACATCAGTGCCCTGATGGGTTTTGCCGTCCGGCTTAACCACTTTACGCTGCAGTCAGCGTTGTTGCATGAGCTGGACGATCCGCTCTCCAGATGTCGCGGATACTATAGCTGGCCGATCGATATTGGGGGTGTTCGTTACCCCGTTAGCTTTGGGACCCGCACGCAGGTTGACGTAGTCAGGCCATTCGTCCTCGCGATAAGGGAGGGGTGGTGCGGATTCATCGATGTCTTCCCGACGTCGATGCTGGAACGCAGCGCGATGGGGGGGAGCGCGCTTTACGAGAAAGTCGATGAAGGGCATTGGACATGTCCTGCCGTCGCGGAGCGTTTGTCACCAACGGGCCTGCGGTACCAGATACTGACAGAGAAGCACTTTGGTCGCTGGTATCTGCAAAACATCGCGTTGCTCAGCCCCTATCATCAGCCTGGCTACACGGTTCATGATCCCGCAGCGTGCGAGGTTGTGGTGGGGATGGTCAAGGCCAGGGGATTCATGTTTCGTCGCGATCTGCTTGACCAGCAACTGATCAATGCTGATGACCTCAACCATCTGATCGTCACGCGTCGCGTGTTCTTCCCGCTGGCGTTGCAGGATGTGACGGATATGCGTTCATCCGCAGTCTTCAGGGACGCCGTCGCATATGAATCCTTCAAGGCGGCTAGGGCAGCGAACGAAGGTTACCTGTCACTCGAGACCAGCGGCAGCACGCCGTCGACGGACACTACATCGAACTCCGAGCCAGACTTCATCGAGCTCGTGTCGCCCGAAGCATACGACTATGCCCTGCATAAGCTCGCAACGCTCTCCGAGCGAATCTCTTACTGGTGGCCCGGGAGTGGTCCCGAGCGCGAGGGCAAGCTCATACCGCCCGCGACGAAAGCACTCTGGCAGTCACAGGCGGAGCTGGGGGAGCTGCTATACGGCAGTGCGGTATTTGGGCTCCTCCCCCGATGGCACGAGCGTGGTTTCAGGGCGAAGCGGTTTCCGGAGAGCGAGCGGCTCTGGGACCTTGTGTTCCTGAAACACCGCCTTCTGAAACACTGGAGTCTTCGTGCCACGCACGGCATGTTCACTGCCCTGGCAAAGCGTTTGCATCTGCCGGCTTTTTCGGAGAGGACCGCAAAGGCGCGCGACAAGGATTGGCGCAAGCGGAGCATCTTCGTCCAGTTGCGGGATGGGAGTGCCGCTCGCTACGCCATCGCTGGATTCGCTCCGCCTGGTACGTTAAATCCCCTCTATCAGACCACGACTCCGTTCATCCTCGCGCATGTCGACCACACGCCGCTGGCAATCAGGATCGAGAATTCGGCCAATCGTCGGCGCATCAAGGTTCAGGTGTGGCTCACGGTGATGATCGACGCTGCGACTGGGTTCAAGATCGCCTGGACGATTACATTTGGGAGGCCGGGCGCTGCCGCGGTCATGACGGTCTTGTTCGAGTGTATCGACAGGCACGGATGCCTGCCGCTATTCATCGTCGTCGACAATGCGCCGGAGTTCGATTCGCTCGTTATGCACCGCGTCCTGCGGATAGCAGCGTCGCATCTCCTGTGGCGTCCTCCCTATCAACCTCGCTATGGGGCCCCGGTCGAGGCCGCCAACAACAAGATCACCGTTCAGTCATTGCAGATGCTGGCGGGCAACACCGTGGCGGTGAAGAATCTGCATGACTATTCGCGGACCTTTATTGCGCGCAATCCGGAACTTATGACCCTCACGCAATTGAGCGCGTTCTTCAAGGGGGTGTTCGACGAGGTGGAACTGGAGGCGGGATCTGCGCGGACCGGGGATGAGCCCGTCAAGGACTACATCGCGCGCCGGAAGGGGGAAGTCGGTGGGGAATATCGAAAACATGTTGATCTCACCGTCTCATTGCGCCGCCTTTGCATGCCACCTGCCTCGCACGAGGGGCTGCGGACGGTTCGCGACGAAGGATATGTTGCAGTGGATAACCTGGCGTACTTCTCAGAAGACCTGAAGCGATTCCGGGGACAAACTGTGCGTGTTTTTCCTGATCTGATCCATCCCGGTCGCGTCTACGTCTATGTGAGCAAGGAGACTGGGTGGATAGACGCGAAATGCATCTACGCGGAGTTCTTTGCGCTCTATTCCAGGCGTGAACTGCTCAATGTCCTCGCTGAACTCAAGCTTGGGAGGCTGAGGGGCGTCCGCGACCCGGCTTTCATCTCCAGTGCGCTCGCGGAAAAGATCCTCGAGCTTGAGCGCGACCCTGCGCGCAAGGATCTCCTTGCCCAGCAGCTTGACAGGTTGCACAACAGGGCGCCGTCTCTTCTCAAGACAGAGCCCGATGCACACAACTACTTTAACGCGCCACCGGACACTGGGGCGTGTGCCATGCCCACCGAAGCCTGCGGTGCAACTGCCAGCCAGTGCGCAGAAATGCCAGGTAACGCACAAGCGGTCCCGGGCGCTGGAACCGCTGCCGCCGGGGGGGCTACCCCGCAAGTGGACGGGAACGCCCCAAACGCAGGCTCCAAAACCCTCGACGCGGCAGATAGATCTCGCAGTGATACACAGGATGCGTCAAAAAATGATGAGGAATTCGAAGTCACAGTTCGACCTTCTCGACTGTCTTTCTAGTTTTAACCGAAGGAGGTGTTTCATGGAAAAGCCTGACTACGTAGTGATGGTCCAACAGTCAAATCTGGCGTCTCACGATGAGGCCAAGGCTGTGTTCGACGGGGGGGAGCGGGAAGTGTGGGCCGCGCGGAGGTTGCCCTATCGCATGGCACGCTCCTCATATGGGCGACTGCGGCGGGTTCGCGACGAAGGATATGTCGTAGTGGATAACCTGGCGTACTTCTCGGAATATCTGAAGCGATTCCGGGGACAAACCGTCCGCGTTTTTGCTGATCTGATCCATCCCGGCCTTGTCTACATCTGTGCGCGCAAGACGCTTGGGTGGATAGTCGCGAGATGCGTCTACGCGGATTTCTTCGCGCGCTATCCCAGGCGTGAACTGCTCAATGTCCTCGCTGAACTCAAGCTTGGGAGGCTGCGGGGCGTCCGCAACCCGGTCCTCATCGCCAACGTGCTCGCTGAGAAGATGCTCGAGCTTGAAGGTGACCCTGCGCGCAGGGATCACGTTGCCCGGCTGTTCGACAGGGTGCACAGGTTACAGCACAGGGCGCCGCCCCTTCTCAAAGCTAGCCGGATTCACACGACTACGTCAATGTGCCGCCCAGCAGTGGCGCGGGTGCTACGCCCATCGAAACCTCCGGCGCGACTGGCAGAGTGAGTGCAGGAATGCCAGCCAACCCACAACCGGTGCCAGGCACGGAAGGCGATGCGGCTGGGCGGGCCACATCGCAACTGGACCGGTAGGCGTCGGATGCGGATGCCGACCCCGTTGACGCTGCCACCAGTAGTGCTCTAAAAATCGAGAGAAAGTGTCAAAGAATGTTGAGGATTCCAAATTCATAGTTCGAGATTCTCGACCGTCTTTCTGGCTTGGGTCCGCAAACTGGAGGTGTCTCATGGAAAAGCCTGACTACGCAGCGATATCGCAGCACTTAAGTCTTGCGCCTCAGGAGGTAGTCAAAGCAAACGAAAGGATCAGGAAGTGGGCCTGTCTGCATCCCACTTTTGCGAAGCTCCTGCGGACCATTCTCGATGGCATTAGCGGACGCTCCCGGGATTCGCTAATTGTTGTCAATGCGTCTGCCCGAGCCGGAAAGACAACCTTGTCCGAGACAATTGCGCGAATAGTCGATGAGTTGGCGCAGCGGCAAGGGAAGAGTCGCGGCTGCCTCAGATTCTCGGTGCCCTCTCCCGACAAACTGGGCCGCTTCGACTGGAGAGCGGCTATTACACTAGCAAATGCGTCAAGTGGACAAGTCTTTCCCGCCGAACGGGGGGCTGCGCTATGGCAGTCTTTTGTCGATAACCTCAAGTCGGAACGGCTCGTTACGATCGTCGACGAAGGCGACATGATTCCTGCTACGCAAGCGGGTATTCAGGTGAAGCGGGCAATAGACCGGCTCAAGTATATCGCCGCCCAGACGCAGCAGCCAATCCTGATTTTTGGCGCTCGTTCTGTCAGGCATATTGCCGAGAACGACACCCAGCTGAAAGTGAGAACCAGAGTGATAATGTTAGATGCCTATGGTGATCTGGAAGAGACGAGGGATGGTTTCATTACCATCCTCAACACTCTCGGATGCACCAAGAAATAATAAGGATGCCAGAGTCATAGTTAAATTTTCTCGACTGTTTTTCAAGCTCCAAGCACAACCAGGAGACGTATCATGGCAAAACCTGACTACGCAGCGATGGTAAAGCAATTGAACCTCACGCCTCAGGAGGTCGTCGATGCAATCGACGACCTTAACGAGTGGGTATGTTTGCACGACAAATTTGTAACGCTGCAGCAAACGATCATGAATGCTGTTGCCGGACGTTCTCGGGATCTGCTGATTTTTGACATTGGGCCAGCCCGCGTCGGAAAAACGACGCTGTTCGAGTCAATAGCGGGGATGACCGATGAGTTGGCACGAAAGGCCGGAAAGAAGAGGGGGTGTTTCAGATTCTCGGTACCCCCACCCGACAATCAAGGCCGGTTCAACTGGACAATCGCAATCACGGAAGCTTATGTGAAAAGCGATGAAATCCTTCCATTCAGCAAGATCGCATACGGCGATATTGCCGAGGGCGCGCCCCGGCACCGTCCGGTGACCGCTTCGGTCTCCAAAACGGACAGGGAGAAGGCACTGTGGCAGAGTTTTGTCAAAAACATTCAGCTAGAGAAACTCTTCCTTATCGTCGATGAGGGCAACACGATCCCCGTCACGCTAACTCCACTTCAGGTCGCTCGGGCAATAACCGCTTTCAAGTACATCGTTGGCCAAACCGGACAACCACTCCTGATTGGAGGAACGTCTGACATCAGGCAGATTATCGAGCATGACACTCAGATGAAAGTCCGTACGATGGTGTTGCGGCAAGATGCCTACGGTGACAATGCCAAGGACAAAAAAAACTTCCATGAGTTCATGGTGCAAATGGAAGTGCGGCTTGGTCCGAAATTCTGCGAACCTGGCAGTCTGTCATCGCGTTCAGATGACATTCGTGCAGGCCTGGACGGTCGGTGTGGTCTGGCGGTTCGAGCCGCGACCGATGCGCTAAGCCAGTTCAGCGATAAAGGTCCATTGAAATGGCCACTTTATCAGACACATGTCATCCGACTCGAGCAATACGCAGGACGCGACCTTGCGCTTGAGCGGGAAAAGACAAACGCACCGATTATTGCGAACGCGGAAGCTCCCACTACCAAAAAGGTTGCGAGAAATGAAAAGGCCCAGCGAAATGGCCGCGTCGGAGCAACGAAAAATACCAATGCGCCCAACCATCCCTTCGAGTAAGGTTGGCCTCATTGAGGCGATTGGCATCGGCACCGGCCTTGTCGAGGCGTGTTCGAGTCTCTGGAAGCGGGCAGCAGAGCGTGCGTCCGTTGGTTTTGCGGATTTTGTGAGGTGGGCATTTGACGAGTGGCGTGCCCCCGTCGAGTACTCACGCAGAGTCACGGGCGAGCTCGTTCTCCTGCGACGGATGAAGGGGATCGATGGACTAGGCGCCGTTGCAGACCTATACCTCGGCCCGCTGAGAAGCCTTGTGGCATCGGATCGCCTGGAGGCGTGCACGCTTCTTCCGTTCGTCGGTCTCTTGTCCCGAATCGGCCTCCTGCGTAGCCACCGAGCCTGGTGTCCCTTATGTCTCGCGTTGATGCTATCGGGGCCGGGTGTCTTTGAGCCCTTGTTGTGGCGCCTGCAAGCCGTTACGGCGTGTCCGGTACACGGAGTTGAGCTCGTTACTGTTTGCCATGCATGCGGGGTGCCGGAACAGCAGGTGATTGGGCACGCTTCCAGGGTAGGCTGTTGTAACCGGTGTGGCGCGTGGATGGGAACCGAAGACGCCGCTCGTGGCCTTCGGCATGCCGACGAGTCCGAGATGAGGGTGTCACGCGCTATCATGAGTTTGCTGGCACAGGGTGCTCGGTTTGAGAATCAAGGCCATGATGGGCGCTTTACATATAAAAATTTGTTTGCAACAAGGGGAGTGCGTGAACTATTTTTATCGAAGCTTGAATTTTCTTACGCAACAATTTCGGACTACGAATATATGCCGCAAACACCCAGACTGGCAATCCTGGCAATGGTGGCTTCTGCTTCGCGGCAGCCACTGCATAGAGTGATTCTGGGGCAGCTTGGATCGTGGCGTGGCCCGGATACGTCAAGTATGGAGGATCCGAAAGAACCGAGGAAAAGGGACTGGCAAGCGCTCGAACGTGAGTTTGAAAATCTTGCGAATAGTCACACGTTCATCAACCTGGGAAGTTCTATCAAACAGGTTAATATATCCAGTGCAACGGCACGAAAACATTTTCCAGATATAGTCAATCGAATCACTCAGCGAGGTAAATTATTAAGATCGGAAAGAACGGTGGCGAATAAACAGGTGAGGCTGGAGAGAATTCGCGATGCATTCAGGATGCTAATTGCAGATGGAGTTTATCCGTCATACAGGAAAATTTCCAATCTCTCTGGCGTTGACCGTAGATATTTCGATAGGGACTGCAAAGCACTTATTGAGGAGTGGCTTCGCGTTGAAGGAGAGATCAATTTTAAGAGGAGAGGACGCGCGAGTCCACCTATCAATCAAATGCGGTCGTAACAGAACTCGTTCTTCTCGCGTGGGCGTGCTTCACCCACTTAAATCTGCACCACAAGTCCACGATCAAAATTCCGATTTGTGATCCATCCAACGCCGCCACGTCGTCCATATCCTGCGGGATTGGCAACAACCCTGCAGCCGCCCCACATGTAGTCGCTGGATTCATGGATGTGACCATGAATCCAGAGATCCGCCCATCGCAACAAACGGCCAAGGTCGCTCGCGAAAGCTGCTGCGCTGGCCCGGCCGCCCTGATAGCCAAGCGACATCGGATGGGGGGCATAGTGCGTAACCACAACCGTTTTCCCCCGGAAGGGTTCACGCAGCTTGCTCTCCAGCCATGCCACTGAGTCACGATGAGTCGCTCTGGTGTCGGCTGGGGTGAGCGTTCTCTTTCCTCCATCGAAAATGATCTTGTAGTCGGGCGCGAAATCCTGGGCGTAGTTCATGGCAGGTCCCGCCATCCCGTGCAGCACAAAGTCGCTCCAGAGGCAGCATCCAAGGAAGCGGACGTCGTCAATTACGCGTTCCTGTCCTTCGAGGAAGTGGATGTTCGTTCGCGCGTACTGTTCTCGCGCATGCCGGAGTGCTACAGCGTAATCCCGGTGATACAACTCATGGTTTCCGTGCACATATACGACGGGGACAGGCCAGTCAGCGAATAGTCCAGCAACCCTTTCCAGGCGGTGTATGTCTCCCGCCAGCACAAGTACGTCTGATCTCACCCTATCCAACAGTGCGTCGGGAGTGGCCATGGGTTCCAGGCGCTCCAGATGCAGGTCGGATGCAATTTGCAACAGCACGCGGTTCCTCCGGGAGTCTCGGTTGTCCAGACTTGCTTGCGTTTGGTGTAGGCATTATATATCGTATAACGACATATAGTGTCTTATTGGGGGCGCCATGGACATCGAGATGGCAACCGAGGTTGGAGGACGCGGGGAACAACTCAGTAGTCTGGCGCTGAGGTGTGCGGAGCGCCTGTCCGTTCCATTTGGTGATTTCTACCGCGAGCTCGTAGCGCCGCGCATTTACGAAGGAAGCGCGACGCCCGCCGTGCAGAGAATCCCTCGCCATGGAACGGTTGATGGCATGCTGCAATCTGCAGATATGTGGGCGAAGGCGATGAACTCCCTTCTGAACCGCTCAGATCTGCGGCGCGCGACGATGCTGTCGTGGCGCCAATCTCTCGCACCGAGAGCGTTGGTGCGAACACACCGTGCATGGTGCCCTGTCTGTCTTCACGAATTCGCGAGTCATGGAAGGATGGTCTACGAACCCCTTGTATGGCGGATCTCGGATGTGGTCGTTTGCCCGCATCACGGCGTGTGTCTTGAGGTTCAGTGTCCACATTGCGGACGCGGCCGCCAGCCGTCATTCGGGGCGTTCACCAGGGTTGGCTGCTGCCGCGGATGCGGCAAGTGGCTAGGGAGACTGATTCCGGGTGAGTCAACGTCTATCAGCGAGCTGGACCTGTTTCTCTCGTGCACGGTAGAAGAGGCGTTGTCGCTCTCCAACGTCAGAGACGACATCGACCTCATCGCCTCGGACGTGGCAGTGCGTGCGCTACGCGAAGTCTTTTTTTGTGGTTCCTCTGCACAGATGGGACGCTCATTAGGACTCCTGCAGCGGCAGGTAGGATATTTTGCCGATGGTACATACCCGGCACCGCTGCAACTGTTTGTTCGCGCAAGCTACGCGACGGGGGTCACCATGGAGCAGATCTTTGTCACCAACAAGTTTGGCGCGGAGGAGAGCGCGAGAAAAAAGCCTCATTTTGAGGTTCATCGAGCAGGTGCGCGGCGGCTACAGTTAGGTCCTGAACTCGCGACGCGGCTTGACGATGCGCTTGCGGATGGGGGAAGGCTGTCAGTTGGCGCGGTAGCGGAGGGGCTGAACATAACAGCAACGACGGTGTGGAGGCGCGAGCGAGAGTTGGCGTCACGTCTTGCACAGATGCATGCGGAATTTATGGCCAGGGAGGCGCAGGCTCAGAGAGAAAAATACCAGGCCAAGGTGATCGCGTTCATCATGGCATGTGCGACACGAGGTATCACACCAACCAGAACTCAGATCGACATGGAATGCGAAGGCGACGGAAGTCTCTCTCTCTTCCGGAAGCAATTAATCATCAAGGCCGCTATTGCCCAAGTTGCTATGCTGGCTCAAAGCATGGACACATAGAAGCTCGCCGTTTCGACAGCAGATGTCGATCGACGAAACGATGGCAGCCGAAACACCAACATGTGCCTGATTCGGTCGTTGAGGTGTCGCGAGATACAGTTGATTTGCAGTGGACTAGACTAAATCTGACAGTGGTTGGTTTCTCATGCTGGTGCGCATTGGCGCGGAGGGCGTAGCCCGTAGCGGCAATGCGCACCGCGAACAGCAAGGAGTCCGCCATGACTCAGGAGCA
>NZ_JBFRCG010000036.1:0-51499 GCF_040965595.1 Paraburkholderia sp. EG287B | reverse complement strand
CGCATCGACAAGAAGAGGAAGGTCGTCAACCAGCATGGCGACGAAAGTTAACACCGTCGCGCCCTGTTTACAACAGGCGCTCGCCACAAACAAAAATGCCGTTCAGTTGCTTAACTGAACGGCATTAGCCCCGTGGGGCGGTTTTTTCATGCAGCGTCGAGCGTGCTTACTTCGCGTTCGCGAAAGCCACCGCCGTGTCCAGCATGCGGTTCGAGAAGCCCCACTCGTTGTCGTACCAGCTCGACACCTTCACGAGACGGCCCGAGACCTTCGTGAGCGTGGCGTCGAACGTCGACGATGCCGGGTTGTGGTTGAAGTCGATCGACACCAGCGGTGCGTCGTTGTAGCCCAGGATGCCCTTGAGCGCGCCTTCCGAAGCTTCCTTCATGATGGCGTTGACTTCTTCGACCGTCGTGTCGCGCTTGGCGATGAACGACAGGTCGACGATCGACACGTTGATGGTCGGGACGCGGATCGCGTAGCCGTCCAGCTTGCCGTTCAGTTCCGGCAGCACGAGGCCGACAGCCGAAGCCGCGCCCGTCTTCGTCGGGATCTGGCTGTGCGTGGCCGAGCGCGCGCGGCGCAGGTCTTCGTGGTACACGTCGGTCAGAACCTGGTCGTTCGTGTACGCGTGGATCGTCGTCATCAGGCCGGTTTCGAGGCCGATCTTGTCGTTCAGCGGCTTGACGAGCGGTGCCAGGCAGTTGGTCGTGCACGATGCGTTCGAGATGACCGTGTGTTCGGCCTTCAGCACGTTGTGGTTCACGCCGTAGACGATGGTCGCGTCGACGTCCTTGCCGCCCGGCGCCGAGATGATGACCTTCTTCGCGCCGCCCTTCAGGTGCGCGCTGGCCTTTTCCTTGGTCGTGAAGAAGCCCGTGCACTCCATCACGACGTCGACGCCCAGCTCGCCCCACGGCAGTTCGGCCGGGTTGCGGTTGGCCAGCACGCGGATACGGTCGCCGTTGACGACGAGGTAGTCGCCGTCGACCTTCACTTCACCGGGGAACTTGCCGTGTGCCGTGTCGTATTGCGTCAGATGCGCGTTGGTCTTCGCGTCACCCAGGTCGTTGATCGCAACGATCTGGATGTCGTGCTTCTTGCCGTTCTCGTAGAACGCGCGAAGCGTGTTACGGCCGATGCGGCCGTAGCCATTGATAGCGACGCGAATGGTCATGGTTTATCTCCTAAGGGCTGAAAAATTCTGAAACCAGTGCTGCGCTGGCGCCGACGCGAGGCTGGGGCGGCCCGGCGGGGCGCTCAAGGCAGCGGGCCCGCCAGATCTTGCCGATCAGGCGGGCCCGTTACGCATGCTTAGTTGTCGAGCGCGGCCTTGGCCGTCGCGACGACATGATCGACCGTGAAGCCGAAGTGCTTGAACAGCACGCCAGCCGGGGCCGATTCGCCGAACGTGTCGATGCCGACCACGCCGCCTTCGAGGCCCACGTACTTGCGCCAGAAGTCGGTCACGCCGGCTTCGATCGCGACGCGGCGCACGCCCTTGGGCAGCACGCGCTCGCGGTATTCGGCGTCCTGCTTGTCGAACACGTTGGTCGACGGCATGGACACCACGCGGGCACCGATGCCTTCGCGCTGCAGCGCCTCGACGGCCTTCATCGCCAGTTCGACTTCAGAGCCCGTGGCGATCAGGATGATCTTGCGGCTCGGGATGTCGTCGTTCCAGTCCTTGAGGACGTAGCCGCCCTTGGCGATGTTCGCGATCTGGGCATCGGTGCGCTCGTTGAACTGCAAGTTCTGACGGCTGAAGATCAGCGACGACGGGCCGTGATGCGCGATCGACTCGGTCCAGGCCACCGCGGTTTCCACGGTGTCGGCCGGACGCCAGAGCGTCATGTTCGGGATCAGGCGCAGGCTTGCGACCTGTTCGATCGACTGGTGTGTCGGGCCGTCTTCGCCGAGACCGATCGAGTCGTGCGTGAACACGAAGATCGACGGGCACTTCATCAGCGCGGCCACGCGCAGCGCGTTGCGGCTGTAGTCCGAGAACGTGAGGAACGTGCCACCGAACGCCTTGTAGCCGCCGTGCAGGTTAAGGCCGTTGAGCGCCGCGCTCATGCCGAACTCGCGCACGCCGTAGTTGATGTGGTTGCCCCACTGGATGCCGGTTTCGCCGGCCTTGGCGGCGCGCACGGGCTTCGAAGCCTTCCAGTTCGTGAGGTTCGAGCCGGTCAGGTCGGCCGAGCCGCCCAGCAGTTCGGGCAGTGCCGCGGCGAGGCCTTCGATGGCCTGCTGCGAAGCCTTGCGCGTGGCAACCGTTTCCTTGCGCGAATCGGCGCCGGCGACGATCGCGGCGGCCTTCTGCGCCCAGTCGGCGGGCAGCTTGTGCGCCATGCGGCGCTCGAACTCGGCGGCTTCGGCCGGGTACTTCGACTTGTACGCGGCGAACTGCTCGTTCCATGCGGCTTCGAACTTCGCACCGGCGTCCTTCGCGTCCCAGTCTGCGTAGACTTCCTGCGGTAGCGTGAACGGCTCCCACTTCCAGCCCGCGGCTTCGCGCCACTTGGCAATTTCTTCGGCGCCGAGCGCCGCGCCGTGCACGTCGTGGCCGCCCTGCTTGGTGGGCGCGCCCTTGCCGATGATGGTCTTGCAGCAGATCAGCGTGGGCTTGTCCGAGGCCTTGGCCTTCTGGATGGCCGCGTCGACCGCGTCCACGTCATGGCCGTCCACGTGCGGGATCACGTTCCAGCCGTAGGCTTCGAAGCGTTCCGGCGTGTTGTCGTGGAACCAGTTGACCACGTCGCCGTCGATCGAGATGCCGTTGTCGTCGTACAGCGCGATCAGCTTGTTCAGCTTGAGCGTGCCGGCGAGCGAGCAGGCTTCGTGCGAGATGCCTTCCATCAGGCAGCCGTCGCCGAGGAACACATAGGTGTGGTGATCGACGATCTTCGCGTCGGCCTTGTTGAATTCCGCGGCGAGCAGCGCTTCGGCCAGCGCCATCCCGACCGAGTTCGCCAGACCCTGGCCGAGCGGGCCCGTGGTCGTCTCGACGCCCGGCGTGATGCCGAACTCGGGGTGACCCGGCGTCTTCGAGTGCAGCTGACGGAAGTTCTTCAGTTCCGCCATCGGCAGGTCGTAGCCCGTCAGGTGCAGCAGCGAGTACAGCAGCATCGAGCCGTGGCCGTTCGACAGCACGAAGCGATCGCGGTCGCTCCAGAGCGGGTTCGTCGGGTTATGGCGCAGATGGCGCGACCACAGCGCAACGGCGATCTCGGCCATGCCCATGGGCATGCCGGGGTGACCGGAGTTCGCTTGCTGAACGGCGTCCATGGACAGCGCACGAATGGCGTTGGCCATCAACTGGGTGGTAGCGGGGGAGGCGGAGGACGAGGTCGTCATGTCGAGTCCGGAAGTGTGCAAAAAGCGGCGCGGGCGGCGCAGGTCGCGAACAGCGCATATTGCGAGGGCAAACTGCGGCGCACACAGCAGCGCGGGAGTCCGGAAGCTCGGCAATTCGCCCGCTCAGGCGCACATGCGGCGCCAGGAGACGCGAAACGGCCGGAGCAAACGGAGAGGGCTGCAAAGCGGAATATTCTAGCAGATCGTGGGGATGAACCCTGGTCGTAAGGCGTGCGGTATGCGCCGTGCGCGCCGTGGTCCTCGCGTTGGCCTCCGCCGCGGCCGACGTCCGCTTCACACCCCTATAATGGCTCTGTTGGCCCTATTTTTTGCGCGATTTTCGCGCGCTCCAGCGCACCAGCAGCGCCTCTCGACCTCCGTGACCGACTCCCTCCTCTTCCATCCTGCGGCAGATGCGCTCTACGGCTTTCCTGGCGCGCGCCGCCTCGCCGCGGCCGATACGCCGTGGCAGCGCATCGAGGTCTGGGACACGCCGCAACTGGGCTGCCTGTTCACGCTGGACGGCCGCCCGATGACCTCCGCCGGCGACGAGTTCATCTATCACGAGTGCATGACGCACCCGGCCGCGCTCACGCATCCCGCGCCCCGCGCGGCGCTCGTGCTGGGCGGCGGCGACGGCGGCGCGGCGCGCCAGCTGCTGCGCCACCCGGACATCGAGCGCATCGTCGTGGCCGAACTGGACCCGGACGTGGTGCGCCTGACGGGCGACTATCTGCCCGAGGTGCGCGGCGACGCCTTCGAGGATCCGCGCGTGGAACTCGTGATCGGCGACGCGGCCGCGTTTGTCGCCTCCGCGCAGGAACGCTTCGACCTCGTCGTATTCGATCTGACCCCTCCGGATTCGCCGGCTGCCGGCCTCTACACACCGGCGTTCTACGCTGCGCTCAAGCGTGTGATGAACACCGACGCGCTCGTCTCGCTCCATCTGGGCTCGCCGTTCCATCATGCGCAACGCGTGGGCGCGCTGCTTGGCGGGCTGCGCGCGGCCTTCGCCGTCGTGCGGCCGCTTGCAGCCTACGTGCCGCTCTACGGCTCACTCTGGCTCATGGCGATCGCGAGCGACGCGCTCGACCCGGCCGGCGTCGACGAGACCACGTTGCAGGCGCGCGCAGCCGGGCGGCGCCTCGAGGGCCTGCGCTACTACGACCCGCGACTGCACGCGGCGCTGTTAAAAGGTTCATGCACAGCCCGCGATAAACTAGGCGAAGTCCTGCAGCTCTAGGGGTCCTGCCCGTGGAGACTGGCTGGTTCCAAAGCGCGTTATCCTGCGCGCCGTTGCCCGGAGCAGCACGGCGCTTCATCCGAACCGCGAATCTGGAGAGACTCGATGACCGCACCCCGTCCTGCCGGCGTGCCATGGCTGACCCCGTATCTGACGGTGCGCGACGCGCGTGCGTCGATGGACTTCTATCGGGCAGCACTCGGTTTTGCGGTACGCGACAGCGTGGAGGACGACGGCGCGATCATGCACGTGGAAATGACCTACCACGATCAGCTGATCGTCATGTTCGCGCCGGAGGGCGCATTCGGTTCGACGGCGCGCACGCCCAAAAGCGCACAGACCGTCGCGCCGCAATCTTTTTATCTGTATGTCGACGATGTCGACGCGGTGTATGCGCGGGCGCTCGAAGCCGGCGCGAAATCGCTGAGCGAGCCACAGGACCAGTTCTGGGGGGACCGTTTCGCGCAGGTCGAAGACCTCGACGGTTACCGCTGGGCGCTTGCTCGGCACTTGTCCTGATTCAATGAGAAATAGTTCTATGCCCCGCTTTTTCGTCGGCAACGCCCTGCAATCCGACGAGGTCGTCACCCTTCCCGACGAAGTCACGCGCCACGTCCAGGTGCTGCGCCTGCAGCCCGGCGACAGCATCGTGCTGTTCGACGGTCTCGGCGGCGAGTACAGCGCCGAGATCGTCGGCATGGAGCGCCGCGACACGCAGGTGCGCATCGGGCCTCACCGCGACGTCGAAGCCGAGCCGCCTTACCGCATCACGCTCGCCCAGGGCATTGCCGGCAACGACAAGATGGACTGGCTGATCGAAAAGGCCGTCGAACTGGGCGCGACGAACTTCGTGCCGCTCACCGCCGCGCGCAGCGTCGTGCGGCTTTCGGGCGAGCGCGCCGTGCGCCGCCAGGCGCACTGGCAGCGCATCGTGCAGGCCTCGTGCGAACAATGCGGACGCAACCGCCTGCCCGACGTCGCGCCCGCGCGTGACATCGCCGCGTGGCTCGACTCCCTGGCCAAGCACCCCGGCGAGGACGAACTGCGCCTGCTGCTCTCGCCGCGCGCCAACGTCGCGTTCTCGACCTTGCCGGTCGAGCCGCCTGCGGGCGCAGTGACGGTGCTGATCGGGCCTGAGGGCGGACTCTCGTCGCAGGAAGAGGAGGCGGCGCTCGACCACGGCTTCCTCGCCGTGGGGCTCGGGCCGCGCGTGCTGCGTACCGAAACCGCGGGCATCGCGGTGCTCGCGGCGCTCGCCGCGCGCTGGGGCGGCTGGTAAGCGCGGCGGGTAAAAATGACAAAGCCCGCCGGAAGGCGGGCTCGCGATTTTCTGTCGCATGCGCGCGACGGAACGTGAGTCGAAGGTCAGGCGAACGAATAAAAAACGCGGAACGGCACCTTGCGCTCGGCCCAGTATTCCGATGCCTCGCGAAATACGTCGAGCAGCGTCTCCCGCCCGTCCTTGTCGAACTTCTGGGCGATCGGCAGCCCTTCCAGCACGATCACGAAACCCGGCTGCTCGCCGGCCTTCTGCACCAGATCGGTCAGGCAGTCGTACAAGCCGTCGTAGTTCTTGCCGAAATGTTTCGGAAACAGAAACGACGTGGCAATGGTCTCGAGTACTTCCTGCTTGGTTTGCGCATTCGCGCAGAACGCATAGAGGAAATGCTCCTGCAGCCGCTGGGCTTCGTCCGAGAGATCCTGAATGCGAAACGCCCGGATCGACTGGACAATATTCGGCTGCACGGTCGAAAACAGGCTCATGGCCCCCTCGTTCGATGAAAGCCCCGCCTCATCCTGGCGCGCCTCGCTGTCGTGCTTCAACTGCATGACGCGCTGGAACAGGTTGCCTTCCCCGGACGCGAACAGATCGCTCGCGACCCGGGGGTCGTGCGCGTAAACGTTATCGCTCATGCCGCTCATCCCGGTGTCAATCAATAATTCGCCTGAAACTGGCGTAGTGGTCGTCGGAGTAGTAACAGTTGTCGGTCCGCTTGCGTGGGCCGCCGCAAACGATGCGCTTGGCACCGCGGTTGTGCGCGCCCGGCGTCGGGACCGTGTACTCGTGATAGTAGCCCCGCCGCTGCGGTGGCAATATCCGCTCAAAATTCCCGAATACGACGCCGTCCTTCTCGAAAGGGAACGGGCCGCCCGCCGCAATCAGGCTCAACGTGCCTACCGCCTCACGCGGAAGTTCGTTGACCGAAATGCTGCCGACCGAATTACCCGCCTCTTCCGGCTGGCTCGTGCGCGCCTGAGCGCCACCTGCCGCAAGCGCTGCGGTTGCGACTAGCGCCACCGCGGCGGCGCGCCGCAAGCCAGACAAACTGCCGCCGAAACAATGAGTTAGACGAGGCGCCATCGCCTGGTTCCCGCTTCCCTGGTTACGCGTTCGACGACCATGAAAGGTGTAAGGGTATCGCTAATGATGCCTGGAAGCAACGTTAGTCAGGCGAGGAGGACCACAGCCCGACCCCGCACAAGGGCCAAACCGGTAAATTTTACAATCTAGTTTTGCGCCATTTTGCCAGATCGAGCCGGGTCTCGCGGGCAAAAAAATCGGCGCGCTCACAGGAGTACGCCGATTTTGGGAACCGCGTCGCCGGCAACCCGAGCAACTGAGCTTAACGCGCCGCGTTCACGTCTGCGACGAGCAGCGCCGTCATGTTGACAATGCGGCGCACCGTGGCGGAAGCCGTGAGCACGTGCACCGGCTTGGCCGCGCCCAGCAGGATCGGCCCGATGGCGATGTTGTTGCCGGCTGCCGTCTTGAGCAGGTTGTAGGAAATGTTCGCCGCGTCGATGTTCGGCATGATGAGCAGATTCGCTTCGCCTTCGAGCGTCGACTCGGGCAGGATTTCCTTGCGCAGGTTCGCGTCGATCGCCACGTCGCCGTGCATTTCGCCGTCCACGTGCAGGTCCGGCGCGCGCTCCTGGAGGATCTCGAGCAGGTCGCGCATCTTCTGGGCGCTCGGCGCGTTGCTCGAACCGAAGTTCGAGTGCGAGCACAGCGCGATCTTCGGCTCGATGCCGAAGCGGCGCACTTCCTCGGCCGCCATGATGGTGATTTCCGCGAGCTGCTCCGGCGTCGGGTCGACGTTGACGTGCGTGTCGGCGATGAAAATCTGCCGGTTCGGCAGCACCAGCGCGTTCATCGCCGCGTAGACGTTGCAACCCGTCTTCTTGCCGATCACCTGGTCGATGAAGTGCAGGTGGCGATGGGTCGTGCTGACCGTGCCGCAGATCATGCCGTCGGCTTCGCCCTTTTCCACCAGCATCGAGCCGATCAGCGTAGTGCGGCGGCGCATTTCGAGCTTCGCCATTTGCTGCGTGATGCCCTTGCGCGCCATCAGCTTCGCATAGGTCTGCCAGAACTCGCGGTAGCGCTCGTCATGGTCGGTATTGACGACCGTGTAGTCCTGGCCGGCGTGCAGGCGCAGGCCGTAGCGCGCGATGCGCTGCTCGATCACCGAGGGGCGGCCGATCAGGATGGGCTTCGCGAGCTTTTCGTCGACCACGATCTGCACCGCGCGCAGGATGCGCTCTTCTTCGCCCTCGGCGAACACGATGCGCTTCTTCTCCGGCTCCACGGCGCGCGCGAGCTGGAAGATCGGCTTCATGGTCGTGCCGCTGTGGTAGACGAACTGCTGGAGGTGCTGCTCGTAGGCGTCCATGTCCTCGATCGGACGGGTCGCGACGCCCGAGTCCATCGCCGCCCTGGCCACAGCCGGCGCGATCTTGACGATCAGGCGCGGGTCGAAGGGCTTCGGAATCAGATACTCGGGCCCGAACTGCAGATCCTGGATGCCGTAGGCCGTGGCCACGACATCGCTTTGCTCCTGGCGCGCCAGTTCCGCAATCGCGTTCACCGCGGCGATTTCCATTTCGCGCGTGATGGTGGTCGCGCCCGCGTCGAGCGCGCCGCGGAAGATGAACGGGAAGCACAGGACGTTGTTCACCTGGTTCGGGTAGTCCGTGCGGCCCGTGGCGAGCACGGCGTCCGGACGCACTTCGAGCGCGAGCTCCGGCAGGATTTCCGGCGTCGGGTTGGCGAGCGCGAGGATGAGCGGCTTGGCCGCCATCTGCTTGACCATCTCCTGCTTGAGCACGCCGCCAGCCGAAAGGCCGAGGAAAATATCGGCGCCTTCGATCACTTCGGCGAGCGTGCGCGCGTGGGTTTCACGCGCGAATCGCTCCTTGTCCGGGTCCATCAGCTCGGTGCGGCCCTTGTAGACCACGCCCGCCAGGTCGGTGACGACGATGTTTTCGAGCGGCAGGCCGAGGTCGACGAGCAGGTCCAGACACGCCAGCGCGGCCGCGCCTGCGCCCGAGGCGACCAGCTTCACGTCCTTGATGTCCTTGCCCACGACCTTCAGGCCGTTCGTGAAGGCGGCCGCCACCACGATGGCCGTGCCGTGCTGGTCGTCGTGGAAGACCGGAATCTTCATGCGCTTGCGCGCTTCGCGTTCGACGATGAAGCACTCGGGCGCCTTGATGTCTTCGAGGTTGATGCCGCCGAAGGTGGGTTCGAGCGCGGCGATCACGTCGACGAGCTTGTGCGGGTCCGTCTCGTTGAGTTCGATGTCGAACACGTCGATGCCCGCGAACTTCTTGAAGAGCACCGCCTTGCCTTCCATCACCGGCTTCGAGGCGAGCGGCCCGATGTTGCCGAGGCCAAGCACGGCCGTGCCGTTCGACACGACGCCCACGAGGTTGCTGCGCGCCGTGAAGCGCGCGGCGTTGAGCGGATTCTCGACAATCGCCTCGCACGCGAACGCGACGCCCGGCGAATACGCGAGCGAGAGATCACGCTGATTGATCATCTGCTTGGTCGGCGCGATCGCGATCTTCCCGGGCGTGGGGAACTCGTGATAATCGAGGGCGGCTTCGCGAAGCTTGTTCGTAGCGGGATTCGACATGGGAGGCAGGACGTGAGTGCGGATTAGAATGACAACTCGAACGCTGAGTTGACCGATTGTAGCGCCAATCCCAGACAGCATTCCTTTCAGTTCGGGCGCAAGTGCCGCGACCGCGATGGGGGGAAAGCCATGCCAGGGCGCCCTTTGCGGCGACGGCCATATTCCAACTGTCATAACCCTTTCGTCATGCTTTCCGAGTTCTCCCTGATCGACCGATATTTTGCGCGGCGAGCGCGCACGAACACGCAACGCGCCACGCTGGGCATCGGCGACGACTGCGCGCTCATCGCGCCCGCCGCGGGCGAAATGCTGGCCGTCTCGACCGATATGCTGGTGGAAGGCCGCCACTTCTTCCCCGACATCGATCCGCACGCGCTCGGCCACAAGGCGCTCGCCGTGAATCTGTCCGATCTCGCCGCGATGGGTGCGCAGCCGCTCGGCTTCACGCTCGCGTTCGCGCTCCCCAAGGCGGATGAGGACTGGCTAGCCGCGTTCAGCGCGGGACTCTTCGAGCTGGCCGAGCGCTTCGACTGCGAGTTGATCGGCGGCGATACCACGGCAGGGCCGCTGAACCTGTGCCTGACGGTGTTCGGCTCAGTGCGTCAGGATGCCGCGCTTCGGCGCGACGCCGCCCAGGCGGGCGACGACATCTGGGTTTCCGGCACGCCCGGCGATGCGCGCGCGGGCCTCGGCATGATGCGTGGCGAATGGCCGGTGAGCGAGCCCGACGCCGCGCACTTGCGCCGGGCGCTCGAATACCCTGAACCGCGCGTGGCGCTGGGCCTCGCGCTGCGCGGCGTGGCCCGCGCGGCGCTCGACGTATCGGACGGTCTGGCCGGCGACCTGCGCCATATCCTGGAACGCTCGCACCTCGCCGCGACGATCGACGTCGACGCCTTGCCGCTCTCGCCTGCGCTCGCGCGCCTGCCGCGCGACGTGCAGCTGCAATGCGCGCTCGCGGGGGGCGACGACTACGAACTGTGTTTCACGGCGGCGCCCGCGCGGCGCGACGCGGTCGAGGCGGCCGCGCAACAGGCGGGGGTGCGCGTCACGCGCATCGGTACAATGACTTCCCGCACTTCGCCGCAAGCCGCCCCCGAGATCGCCTGGCGCGACGCGGGTGGCACGCCGCTCAATCTGACGTTGCAAGGTTTCGATCACTTCCATGCAGACTGACCCCACGCCCTCGCCTGCCGGTCAGCCGGCTCCTCCGGCAGGCTCGGCAAGCAACGCCGCGGCACCCGGCACGGGCGCTCAGGCCGGTGGCCCGCGCCGCGCCGACGCGCCGTTCATGCTCACCCATCCGCTGCACATCGTTTCGCTCGGCTTCGGCTCGGGGCTCTCGCGCCTCGCGCCCGGCACGGCCGGCACGCTGTTCGCCTGGGCGTCCTTCGAGGTGCTCAACCGCTATCTCACGGTGACCGAGTGGGGACTGCTGATCTTCTTCGGCTTCTTTGCGGGCATCTGGATCACGGCCTTCACGGCGAAGAAGCTGCGCACGGATGATCCCTCGGCCATCGTCTGGGACGAGATCGTGGCGTTCTGGCTCGTGCTGCTCATGATCACGCCCGTCGATTTCGAGGGCCGGCTGTGGGCCTTCGTCGTCTTCCGGTTTTTCGACATGGTGAAGCCGCCGCCCATCCGCTATTTCGACCGGCGCTTCAAGGGCGGCCTCGGCATCATGCTCGACGACATCGTCGCCGCATTCTTCACACTGCTCGTCATCGCGCTCTGGCGCATGTCGGTGTAACGCCACGTCGACGCCACGCCGCCGCCAACCCAACGGATTGCTGCAATGTCTACCGATTCCGTCGTCCACCAACTCGCCATCCGCGTCGGCAACAAGCTGCGCGACGGGCGGCTCATGCTCGCGACCGCCGAATCCTGCACGGGCGGCATGGTCGCCACCGCCATCACCGACATTTCCGGCAGCAGCGTCTGGTTCGAACGCGGCTTCGTCACCTACTCGAACCAGGCGAAAACCGAGATGATCGGCGTGCCGCCCGAACTCATCGACAAGCACGGCGCGGTGAGCGAACCGGTCGCGCGCGCGATGGCCGAAGGCGCGCTCAGCAACAGCCGGGCACAGGTTTCGCTCTCCATCACCGGCGTCGCTGGACCGGGCGGCGGCACGCCGGAAAAGCCGGTTGGCATGGTGTCGTTCGGCTGGAGCAACCGGCTGCATACGAGCGTCGAGACGCTGGTCTTCAAGGGCGACCGCGAACAGATCCGCGTGCAGGCCGCCGCGCACGCGCTGCGCGGGCTGCTCGCGTTCATCGACGAACAGGAACGCTAAAACCGGCCCGCGCCTCGCCGGAGCGCCGGCCGGGCCCATCAAGGAGGCCCATGCCATGGCAGCCGCGAATACCGCAGTCGAAGAATTGATCCGCCGCTTCGGGCTTGAACCGCACCCCGAAGGCGGCTACTACAGCGAAACCTATCGAGCCGACAAGCTCGTGCGGCGCGACGGCGCAGCCGCCGCAGAGGGCACGCGCGCAGCCTCGACGGCCATCTACTTCCTGCTGGCGGAAGGCGCCTATTCGGCATGGCACCGGATCCGCTCCGACGAGCTCTGGCACTTCTACGCGGGCTCGCCCCTCGAGATTCATTCGATCGACGAACGCGGCGTGCTCTCCACGCGCAAGCTGGGCCACGCGCTCGACCATCCGGGCACCGTGTTCCAGGCGGTGGTGCCGGCCGGACACTGGTTCGCGGCGCGCTGCTGCGATCCTTCGACCTATGCGCTCGTGGGCTGCACGGTGGCGCCGGGGTTCGAGTTCAGCGAGTTCGAGATCGCCGATGCGAACGCGCTCGCCGAAAAATACCCGCTGCATCGATCGATCATCGAATTGTTCGGCAAACCGGCGTCCGTTGCGGCTGCGGCCGCGAAGAAAGATTAGGCGCGCGGCGTCCCCTGGGAGGAGATCACCTGCCACCCGCGCGGACCGCCACGCACGAAGACGTCGGTGAACGCTGCCTGCTTCGCGGCAGCGCCGGCGTTCACACGATACTCGACGACGCCGGTGACGAGGCCAGTGGCGCCGGACACGCGCACGTTCACGAAAACGAAGCGCTGCGTGTAGCTCTCGGGTGCCTTGTGCCCGGCCATTGCATCGACCCTGTCCTGGATCGCACCGCGTTCGGTGACCTGAACGAAATCGGCATGCAGTAGTTGATCGAGAGCCGGCCTGTCGGCGGCGATCTGGGCCGCCACCCAGGCATTCTCGATTTGCCCGATTTGTGCTTTGTCCGAGGCCTCATCGGCATGGGCAGCGGCCGAAGACAGGCAAACCGCGCCGACAACGGCCAACGCGATAGCCAGTTTGAAACGATGCTTCATAGCTTTACCTTTACTGGAGTAGCCAAGGCTCGGATGCCGACGCGCACCGCCTGCCACTCGCGTGTTCTGTTGCACCGCCACGGTTACCCGTGGCGGCCGGCGTTGTTATCTGGGTGATCAGAATCCGAACGTCGCGCCAACCGAAGCGCCAGTGCTGCCGCCGCTGCCAGTCGAACGGGCAAGGTGCGCGTTCAGCAGCAGGCGGTTGCTCACATACCAGTTCGCACCGAGTGCCAGGGCGCTTTCGCCGCCGTAGGTACCGGCCGCGACGGCCATCTGGAAGTTGCCTTCCGCCCGTGCGTTCGGGATGAGCGACGAAGCTGCCATCGCCGTGGCGCCCAGCGCGTTCATCTGCTTGCGAACGACGCCGATCTGCTGGTTCGTGTATGCGTTGGACTGCTGCGTCGCCTGCTGCACGGCGCTGCCCGTCGCATTGCTGACCGCGTCGTTCAACTGGTCGACGTTGACCGCGTCCGTGCCCGCGGTGCCCGCCGCGACGTTGGCAATCTGGCGCTCGCTGCCCGCCGAGCCCACCGACACCGTGTTTGCACGATCGGCCACCGAGCCTGCGCCCAGCGCGACCGAGTTCTGCGCGGTTGCTGTTGCGCCCGCGCCAAGCGCCGTCGAATTCTTCGCGGTGGCTTGCGAGCGCGCGCCATACGCCGACGACGTCTCCCCGCTTGCCACCGAATTCGCGCCGCCTGCGGTGGCATGCGTGCCGCTTGCGGTGGCCGCTTCGGTGTTGCGATCGCCTTGTGCCGAGAACATCGGGTCGGTCGCGTTTTCGGCGATGTTGGTGACGTTCGCGATCGCCGCGTTCATCTGACCGACGTTCACCGCGTCCGAATCCGCCACGCCGTCAGCCAGGTTGTGGATCGAAACCGGCGTGGTCGAACCCGGGCCGCCCAACGTGATCGAGTCGTGCGCCGACGAGTCGTACATCACGGCATCGGCGAGCTGGCTGCTGATGTTGGTGACGCTCTGGCTCACTGCGTACAGCTGCGAACCGTTCACCGCATCCACGCTCGATGCGGTCACCGCGCCGTTCGACACACCCGTCAGGACACGCGTACCCGCCGTGCCCGTGAAGTCCACGGTTGTGCCACCCGTGTCCTTCGCCACCGTCACCATGCTCGTCGGCGAGGCTTGCCGCACCAGACCGATCGTGCCGTTGTTGATGTTGTTCGTCAGGTTCATGATGTCGGTCGTGTTCTGCGTCACGCGGCCGTCGAGGTTCGTCAGTGCGCCGCCCACGTTGTTGAACGTGTCGCCACCGATCAGGTACGTCGGGGCCGAGATCGAGCCGTCGCTGTTCACCGTCGAGCCGCCGCCGAACGAATCCGCCGTCGAGCTGGCCAGGTTGTACAGCTGCGAGCCGTTCACCGCGTCGAGACTCGTCGCGCTCAGCACGCCATTCGCCACGTTGTGCAGCGCCACCGGCGTGGTCGAATCCACACCGCCTAGCGTCACCGAGTCGTGCGCCGACGTGTCGTACTTGACCGCATCAGCGAGTTGGCCGTTGATGTTCGTGACGTCTCCCGCGAGATCCGAGATGCTCTGGTTCGTTGCATTGAGCTGCGAGCCGTTCACCGCATCCACGCTCGAGGCGTTCACCGCGCCGTTCGACACACCCGTCAGGACACGCGTACCCGCCGTGCCCGTGAAGTCCACGGTCGTGCCACCCGTGTCCTTCGCCACCGTCACCATGCTCGTCGGCATGGCTTGCTGCACCAGACCGATCGTGCCGTTGTTGATGTTGTTCGTCAGGTTCGTGATGTCGGTCGTGTTCTGCGTGACCTGCTGGTTGGTCGCGAAAAGTTCCGAGCCATTCACCGCGTCGGTCGACGAAGCCGTCAGTTGGCCTGCCGCAACGTTGGTGATCGTGCGCTCCTTCCCCGCCGAACCCACCGAGACCGTGCTCTTCGCGTTCGTGCCGGCGAAGGTGTAGCCATTGCCGCCGATCGTTGCGCCCGGCGTGTTCACCACGGCTGCTGTGGTCGTACCCGTGCCCAGCGCCACGTCGTTTGCATTGCTCGCGACGGCCAACTTGCCTATCGCCATCGAACCATCACCGACTGACGTCGCGCCGCTGCCGATGGCGACCGAGGTGGCGCCGGTCGACGTCGTCAATACGCCCATCGCCACCGACCCGTAGCCCAACGCGGCGTTGTAACTGCCCATTGCGGCAGAGAAATCGCCACTTGCTATTGTGCGGTAGCCCAGAGCGCGGCTGGCATCGCCGGCTGCCGTTGCGAGCGAACCCACCACGGTTCCAAATGCGCCCGTAGCGGTGGCACCGAAGCCAATCGCGCCCGCATTCTGGCCACTGGCAAGCGCGTATTGGCCGATTGCCATTGTTCCTGCGCCTGTTGCACTGGCATTGGAGCCGATCGCAAGGTTGAGCTGCTGGAGAGAACGACCATCGGCACTAACCAGATACTGGTTTGAAGTATCAGCCGCGTAAGCGCTCGTACCGATCGCAACGTTTGCGTCAACGCCGCTGTCATTCGCAGCGGTGCTGCCACTCCCGCCGGCGCTATACGCGTGCGCCTGGCTGGCCACGCCAAGCGCCGCTGCCGCGATCACGATCGCATTCGCCGCAACTCCCTTCTTCTTGCCTTTGGCACGTTCCGGAGCCGCAACCCATGTCCCCGTCGCCTCATTCCACACTGGGCGATAAACCATATTCATTCGTATTCCTTAACTATATTTAAACATTGAAACTGGCTTTGCAGAGTTTGCAAATTGCCTGGAGTTGCGCCGCGCCGGATCTAATCGCCCGACTTCAAGTCCGGTTTTCGTTCATGCACGATTGGCACAGACAAGCTCGTTCTGCCGTGAGAAAGAAGCGGATAGCGGCTAGCGGGCCGAATACGGCACGTTCGACACAGAGCCGGCAAAGGAGTGATTCGGGACGCTCGCGCGCCTCGCGCGAGGTGAAAGACGAAATGCCACCTCAGCATCATGACTCCGATGCTAAGGAAGGCCGAAGGCGGGATGAATCAGACAACTCCTATTGTTCAGCCACCAGGCTGAAATAGTTCTTAGTTATTAGCGAGCACCACCAAGAAAAAAGTGCTCGTTTCGCAAGCCGGAATGCCACGCCGTCAGACAAGCGCTGTCAGGCATTGACATATAATGAACTGGCACGCTTTGCTGCAAAGCATGGGCCTGTGTTGCATCCTTCAGGCATCCCCTCAAGATTCCTAACTTTTGGCAACTCGATTGCGCCCATGACGGAAAAGACGCGAAACGTGTGGATCAGCGCGGCCAGCGACGCCCCAGCCACACCAACGCAGGAAAGAGCGCCAATGGGCAAGTGTCGCGCCGATCCGCACGCCGATTGGGTGCGCTTCACCCAGGATCGCGGATCCGCATGATGCCCAGCTTCGGTCGCCGCCATGGCGCCCCTCCCACTTCGCCGTACGCCGCGCTCGAGGCGCTCCAGCGCAACCTCAGGCGTGAACGGCGCGTCTTCGCACTGCTGACCGGCCTGCTGATCCTTGCGGCGCTGTGCATGGCCGCCGCCGCGCTCGGCGGCATCGCGTTCAGCGCACTGCGCGCGCAGGCGCTGGAGGCGAACACGCTCAGTGCGAAGGCCAACGCGCGGCTCGACCGGCTGTACACGCTGCTCGGCAGTGCAGGCGTCGTCCTCGTGCTCGAGACCGCCTCGGCATCGACGGCACCGTTGAACGCCGAGCCAACCTCCCGCTGCGCGACGACCTTCGAAGGCATGGACGGGTCGCCAGATCTGAGGGCAGTGTGCGAGCACATGGCGGGGGTGCTCGACATCGTCTCTTCCGATGTGCCCATCATGTTGCTGCGCGCCGACGGTGGCGCGGCGTATAGCCGTGGTGTCGCGCCCAAGGGGTCGCAATTGCGGCCGGCCGAAGCCGCGCGCACGCTGGCCGATGCCGCGCTCCTGCAGATCACGACCCATGGCCTGGATCCGGTCGCGGCAGCCAGAGGTATCAGAGTCGCCTGGTTCCGCCCACCCGAATCGCTCGGCTTCCCGCCCGATCTCGTGCTCGGCGCGTTGCCGGTGCTCAGGAACGGTACGCTCTACGCGTTCACGATCACCAGCGTCGATCTCGACTCGCTCCTCCTCGCCCCGAGCACCAGCGTCCCGTCGATCCCCCCGACGCTGTTCGGCGCTGACGGCATCATGCTCGCCGGCCCGCTGCCCCCTGCTGGCGCGCGGTATCTCGACCGACGCCTTGCGAACCTTGCCCCCGGCAACTTCCACGTACTCCCGCGCTTCGGCGTCGCGCTGCGCGAAGCGCCGCTCGTGCATGGCTTTGGGCACTTCATGGTGGCGCTGTCGTGGGGCGAGCTTTTCGCGATCACGCGCACGCCCGTCGTCATCGTCCTGATCCTGACGGCCGCGCTCATTGCCATGCTCACCGTGCTGTCGCGCTACTGGAATCGCCGGGTGCTGACGCGTACCTACGACGAAGCCGCGCGCGCGCTCGAAGGCGAGTTGCTCAATCATCTGCTCGTGCACGCCACGCCGGTGGGCCTGTGCATCGTCAGGCGCAGCAACTTCGAGATCGTCGTGGCGAACCAGATCGTGCGCAATGTTCTCGGCATCGACGAGCACGCCACGCATTTGCCGAGCGCGCTGTGTGTCGAGTTCGAACAGCACGGGCCGTGGCCCGCCCCCACGAAACACGAGGACGAGACGACGGTGTACGAGTTGCCGTACTCGCTCGAGCGGCCCGGCAAGGAAGCGCTCCATCTCGCCATCACCTATGCGCCGGCCACGATGAACCACGAAGCCGTCCTGTTCTGTGCGATAGCGGACATGTCGGAGCGCCACGAAGCGGAGCGCCTGCTGCGCGAAGCCAAGCGCATGAGCGACGAAGCCGCGCGCGCCAGGGTGAGCTTCTTCGCGGCGATGAGCCACGAGATCCGCACGCCGCTCGCTTCGCTCGTCGGCAATATCGAACTCGTCGCGCGCGGGCCGCTCGCGCCGGAACAGGGCGCGCGCGTGCAGGCCATGCAAAACTCCTCGGCCGAACTGCTGCAGATCGTGAGCGACGTGCTCGATTTTTCGAAAATCGACGTGGGTCAGATGAAGCTGGTCGAAGAACCTGGCTCGATTGCGGCGCTCCTCGTCCGCATCGCGCTCGCCCATGCGCCGCTCGCCGTGCGCCAGCACCTGCCGTTCTATCTCGTGATGGATCGGGCCATTCCGGCGCAACTTCGCTTCGACGCCGTGCGCGTCGCGCAGATCGCCAACAATCTGCTCAGCAATGCCTTCAAGTTCACCCGCTCCGGGAAGATCGTCCTGCGCGCGCGCTGGAGCGAAGGTGCGCTTGAGATCAGCGTGAGCGACTCCGGCGACGGCATTGCCGATGACCTCAAGCCACACCTGTTCCAGCCCTTCACGCAAGGCGACGCCCATCGGCTCACGCAAGCGCGCGGTACCGGCCTCGGGCTTTCGATCTGCGCCCGGCTCGCCCAGTTGATGCACGGCCGCGTCGAACTCGACAGCGCGCTCGGCGTGGGGACACGCGTGGCCGTCACGCTGCCGCTGTGCCCCGAGGGCGAGGCCACGGCTGGCGATGAATGGACGCTGCACGACGCACATCCCGCCATCCTGTGCCGCGCGCCGGAGAACCGCGAGTGGCTGGCCAACCTGTTCGACAGCCGCAGCAGCACGCCGACCTTCCTGAGCCTCGACGCGCCGCCGCATGACGGCACGTTCGACTACCTGCTCGTGACCGACGAATTCACCGGCGACGACATCGCTTCGCTCTGGCCGGACCGCGCGAAAATCATATGGCTGCGCCAGGACGGACCGCTCGTCCCGCTCGAACTCGACGGCGGCGCCGTCGTGGTGAGCCTGTACAGTCTCGCGGGCATACGCGCCGCGACGCAGAAGCGGGTTCGCAGCCGAGGAACGGCAGCGCACGCACAGCAACCCGCAGCGGACCAGCCCGCGACAGAGGAGAATTTCGCAGCGTTAACTGCGCTGATCGCCGAGGACAACCGGCTCAATCGCGCACTGCTGCGCGACCAGTTGCGCATACTGGGCGCCACCGTCATCGAGGCGAAGGACGGCGAGGAGGCGCTGGCGCGACTCGACGAGCGGCCAGTGGACCTCGTCCTCACGGATCTGAACATGCCGGGCATGAACGGCTACGCGCTGCTTGACGCAGTACGCGCAAAGCACCCTCATCTGCCGGTCTACGCAGTGAGTTCGGATGCGCTGCCCGAGCAGATCGCGCAGGGGCGCGCGTTGGGCTTTACCGACTATCTCACCAAGCCGGTCGCGCTCGCGGACCTCGCCCGCGTGCTGGCCGCCGTGTCGGCACAGATCAGCGTCGCGCCGAGCGAACGCGCAAGCGCGTCGAGCGCGACTCTCACAGCGGATTCCGAAGCAGATCCGCGCGCCGGGCTGCCCCGCTTCCCGCCACTGCCTGCCGCGCTCGCCGATATATTCATCGCGCAGGTGGATCACGATCTCGTCGATTACACGCAGATCGCCTCGCAGCGCGACTTCGCGCGGATGAACGACTGGGCGCATCGCGTGTCCGGCGGACTGGCGGTGCTGGGTCCTTCGAGGATCAATGAAGCCTGCCTCGAGCTGCACGCGGCGATGCGCGAAGCGGGCAAGTGGACTGACGAAGTCGGCGATCTGGCGGCCGCCGTGGCGGCGGAACTCGAAGCACTGCGCTCGCAGTCGGGTTAGCCGCGCGGGCGTCGTCGACGTGACGCCTGCGGGCAAAGGCAGTGACGCCCAGACCGTTCAGGAACGTCTACCCGCCCCCGCAGAAACCCATCTCAACGATAGGCGTTGATCCGGTCGCGCGTTTCTCTCGCGGCCGTTGCAGCCGCCTGCGCGTAGTCCTCGCCCTTGCTCGCGTAGATGATCGCGCGCGACGAGTTGATGAGCATGCCCGTGCCGTTCGCCGTGCGGCCCGCCTTCACGGTGGCCTCGACGTCGCCGCCCTGTGCGCCGATGCCGGGAATCAGCAGCGGCATGTCGCCCACGATGCCGCGCACCGTTTCGATTTCCTTCGGGAACGTCGCGCCGACCACGAGGCCGAGTTCGCCGCTAGCGTTCCATTTGTTCGCGGCGAGGTCGGCCACCACCTGATAGAGCGGCTTGCCGCCGGTTTCGAGGAACTGCAGGTCCGAGCCGCCGGGGTTCGACGTACGGCACAGCACGATCACGCCCTTGCCCTCGTGCGCGAGCCACGGCTCGATCGAATCGAAGCCCATGTACGGATTGACCGTGACCGCGTCTGCCTTGAAGCGCTCGAAGGCTTCGCGCGCGTACTGCTCGGCGGTGCTGCCGATGTCGCCGCGCTTGGCGTCGAGAATCACGGGCAGGCCCGGGTGCTTCTCGTGGACGTGCGCGATCAGCGCTTCGAGCTGGTCTTCGGCGCGGTGCGCGGCGAAGTAGGCGATCTGCGGCTTGAACGAGCACGCGTACGCCGCGGTGGCGTCGACGATCCCGCGGCAAAACTCGAAGATCGCGTCGCTGCGGCCGGCCAGCGCGGCGGGAAACTTCGTGGGCTCAGGGTCGAGGCCCACGCACAACAGCGAGCCGGTGCGCTGCCAGGCGGCGCCGAGGGTCTGGATGAAGGAAGTCATGGTGGTTGCTCGCGGCGAGGCAATAAGGGAAAACGGCGCGTATTTTACCCGCCCCGGAAGATGAGGCCGCGCCGCGGCGCCTGAATCGGCCTGCGCCCGGCGCTCCCGCGGGACGCGAGACGAATCGCCGGAAGAACCGGGCGCGCGCGCTCGACGTGCGCTACGCCCGGCTCATGCACGCCTTACGTCCGGGCGCGCGCGCCCTTGCCGCCTCTCGCGCCCGTGCGGCCGCGCGCGCCGGCGCGGTGCGGGCTGGCTGACGCGCGCATGTCCATGCGCTCCACGGTGAAGGAAAAGCGCCGCACGAGCCGCTCGCCGTGCGCGAGCACGGTCATGCCGTTCGCGTCGCCGCCGCCGCGCAGGTTCACCGCGTTGATCGGATGATCGACGGGTTCGAAGCAGAAGAAGTCTGCGCCGGGAGGCGTGTAGAGCACGTAGTAGTCGGTGTTCGCGCAAATCGAGAGCGAGAGCCTGCGGCGCTCCCACACTACCGCCGCGCGCCCGCTCCAGCCGCTGAACGCATGATTGACGAGCTGCGCAGGCAGCGGATAGGCCACGCCGAACTGCCAGGCGGGCGGCGCGGGCACGTGGCGCACCGGCAGCCAGTCCTGGCCCGAGAGCCACAGGCCGCTCGCGGGCGCCGAAAGCTCGGTGTTCGTGTCGCGCGCAAGAAACGGATGCACGCCAAGGCCGAACGGCAGCGCCTCGCGGCCCGTATTCTCCACTTCCAGCGTCATCGCGAGCGTCGCGCCGTCGAGCGCATAGGTGAGCGCCGCGCGGTACGAATACGGTTCGCCGTCGCTGCGGTCGAGCACGAGGCGCACATTCTCGCGATCGGCACTGTCGATGCTCCAGGGCGCGAGCCAGCCGTCGCCGTGAATCGGCAGCGGTTCGCTAGCGCGATTGCGCGGCACCTCGATATCGCGGCCGCCAAAGTGAAAACGCCCTGCGCCGATGCGGTTCGAGTACGGCAGCAGCGGGTAGCACGCGAGTTCGTTCGGATCCATGCGCGCGCTCACGCGCTCGCAGCGGCGAAACACGGGCTCGAACGCGCCTTCGCTGCGCCAGTCGAAACGCGTGATTCCGCCGCCCAGCTGGGGCGCGACGTCGAGCCTTAGATACGCGTTCGCGAGCGTCACGCACGCCACGTCGCTCGAGCCCGCCGCGCCGATCGCGACCGCCGAGGTGCTCGGCCCCGGCAAAACCGGATGTGTGGCGGCTTCGAGCCGCGCGCGGCGCGCGGCGGCGGCCGGTGACACAACCGGCGAGACAGACGGAGCGGATGAAGCGGTGGGCGGCACGCTGGCAGCAGCGGCGCCGGCGGAAACGGTGGAACGGGTAGGTCGACGCACAGCGGAATTCGCGACGCTCATAAGATGCTCCTCGAGAGGCATGTTTGATTGCCGCCGCAAAAGGCGGCTCACCGGTGGCCTGTCGACACCGCGCATGCGCACGGGCCTGTGGCCGCTTCTTGTGTTCGCCCTTCTAGTGGTACTGGCAAAGCCAACTGCACACTATCGATCGACTGCATCTGTTGCCGAACTGCAACGACTGTCCGTCTCTTCATGCCGCCTGCCGCCAGCGGCGCCTTGCACGGTTCGCGTGCGTGTATCGTCAGATGAAAATACCCGCACGCCTCTGCGCAAGCGCCTGACACACCGGACTCAAGCGCGCCTGCGCCCCTGAAACCGCGGTTCTTCAAGGCCCTGGCGGCCAATTCGAACCGAAAACACGCCGCCCGCATGCGGCTCGCGCGCGAGGGCCTCCTCCTCCATTTCCTCGCGTGCGCTCGTGACATAAAGCGTGTCCAGAAGCGCACCGCCGAGCGTAACGCAGCTTGGCTGCGCTGTGGGAATCTTTACGCGCTCGGTTTCGACGCCGTCGGCGCCATAACGCACCACGCGCTCGCCGCCCCATTGCGCGTTCCAGAGGCCGCCTTGCGCATCGACGGTCGAGCCGTCCGGCACGCCGGTGTCGTCGGTGAGCGTGACGAAGGTACGTTCGTTTGCAATCGTTCCGTCTGCGCCGTAGTCGCACGCGCGAATCTCGCGCGTGAGCGTGTCGCAGAAATACATGGTCGAACCGTCCGGGCTGAACGCGATGCTGTTCGAGATCGCGGGCGCGGGCAGCGGCAGACGTTCGAGCGTGAGATCGTGGTTCAGGCGATAGAAACCGCCGATGGCCTGCCGCGGCGTTCCCTCATACTTCGTGCCGAACACGAAGCGGCCCTGGCGGTCGCAGCGTCCGTCGTTCAGGCGCGTCGGCACGCCGGGTTCGACTTCGACGATGGTGTCGATCGCGCCCGTTTCCAGGTCGAAGAACGCCAGTTGCGAGGCGAGGCCGAGGAGCAGCGTGCGCTCGTCTTCGCACAGCGCGAAGCATGCGAGGCGCTCGGGCATCTCCCAGGTGACGTGTTTGGCGCCGGACGCATTGGCGTCGTAGCGTTGCAGGCGTTTGCCCGAGATATCGACCCAGTAGAGGCGGCCGCTGCGCGCGCACCACGTCGCGCCTTCGCCCAGCTCGCATTTCGCGTGGACGAGCAGCTCGGCCACCGCTTCGTTCGAAGCGCTTTCCTTTGCGCTCATGCCCAGCCTCCATCAACGACGATGTCCTGCGACGTGATCATGCGGCTGTCGTCGGCGGCGAGGAAGAGCGCCATGCGCGCGAGATCGGCGGGCAGCAGCTCCGCGTCGATGCACTGGCCGCGCTTGATGGCCTCGCGGCCTTCGTCGGTGAGCCACAGGCGGCGCTGCTTCTCGGTCATCACCCAGCCCGGCACGAGCGAATTCACGCGGATGCCGTACGGTCCAAGGTCTCTCGCGAGACCGCGCGTGAGACCCTGCACCGCCGACTTGCTCATCGTGTAGACCGGCATTTCCGACTGCTTGAGCATCCAGCTGATCGAGCCCAGATTGATGATCGAGCCCGCGCGTGCGGCCTTCATGTCCTCCGCCACGGCCTGCGCGGCGAACAGCTGATGCCGCAGGTTCACGGCCACGCCCGCGTCGAACGACTCGGGCGTGACTTCGGCCAGCGTGTGGCGTTTGTCGTTGGCCGCGTTGTTCACGAGCACTTCGATCGGCCCGAGCGCCGCCTTCACATCGGCGATGGCGGCGCGCAGCGCCGAGATGTCGGTGAGATCGACGCTGGCGAACAGCGGCTTGTGGCGCGAATCGCCGAGTTCGTCGGCGAGCGCCTGGCCCGCGCTCGCGTCGATGTCGAAGAACGCCACGCGCGCGCCCTGCGCGGCGAAGTGCTCGACGAACGAGGCGCCGATGCCGGTCGCGCCGCCCGTGATCAGCACCGCGCGGTCAGCCAGGCTCGGATAGCGCGCGTAGCTTTCGTGCGCATGGCGCGTGAGCGCGTTAGCGGGCGAATTTGCGTTGGGCGACATCGTTTGGGTTTCCTTATGAAACTGTCAGCGAACTCAATCGCGCGCGCCGCGGTTCTTGAGCTGGTCGAGCAGCACCGCCGCGAGCAGGATCGCGCCGCGCACGAGGTACTGATAGAACGCGTCGATGTTGAGCAGGTTCATGACGTTTTCGACCGTGCCCATGATCAGCACGCCGATCACCACGCCCGAGATCGTCGCACGGCCGCCCAGCAGCGAGACGCCGCCCAGCACGCACGCCGAGATCACGTTCAGCTCGAAGCCTTCGGCCGCATTCGGCTGGCCCGAGGTGATCCGCGAGGCGAGAATCACGCCCGCGAGCGCCGTGACCGCGCCTTGGATCAGGAAGATCCACACGCGCGTGCGCTCGACCTTGATACCGGCCAGACGCGACGCTTCCGGATTGCCGCCGATGGCGAGCGTATTGCGCCCGTACACCGTCTGATTGAGCATCACGCCGAACACGATGAAGCAGACGAGCGTGACCCAGATCGGCAGTTGCACGCCGAAGAGCGAGGCCGTGCCCATGGCGATGAACGTGTCCGACGACACGCCCACGGCCTGGCCGTGCGAGGCGATGAAGCCGAGGCCGCGCACGATTTCCATCGTGGCGAGCGTGGTGATCAGCGCGTTGATGCGCAGATACGCGATCACCGCGCCGTTCACGAAGCCGATCGCGGCACCCGCCGCAACGGCCGCGACGATGGCGATGAACGTGTTGTTCGTCGCGTTGAGCACCATCGCGCAGAGCACGCCCGCGAACGCGACGATCGAGCCCACGGAAAGGTCGAAGTCGCGCGAGGCGAGACAGAACATCATCGTGCAGGCCACCATGCCGATCTGCGAGACCGACAGTGCGAGGCCGAGCATGTTCTCGATCGAGAAGAAGTGATCGACGGTCAGCGACATCACGATGAACATGACCGCGAAGATCACGATCAGGCTGTACTCGGTGATCTGCTGCCACCACTTCTGCTTGTCGGTGGGACTCGGAATCAGCGCGTCGGCGACGCTCTTGGCGGCGCTGTTGGCAGACTCGGCCGCCAGGTTTTCTCTTGCTTGCATTTCAGTCACTCCTCCCGGTCCACTCATGCAGCCTTGGCCTGCGTGCGCTTGGGCAGCGCGAGGTCAAGCACCGCGTGTTCGCTCGCCGCGCTGCGCGGCAACTCGCCCGATATACGGCCTTCGCGCATCACCACGATGCGATCCGACACGCCGAGCACTTCAGGCAACTCCGACGACACCATCACGATCGCGCAGCCGCGCGCGGCAAGCTGGTAGATCACGTTGTAGATTTCATGCTTCGCGCCGACGTCGATGCCGCGCGTCGGTTCGTCGAGAATCACGACCTTCAGGTCGGGCTCGGCGAGCCAGCGCGAAAGAATCGCTTTCTGCTGGTTGCCGCCCGAGAGAAAGCGGATTTTCTGGCGGCGGCTCGGCGTCTTGATCTTCAGCAGCTTGATGAAGCGGTCCGCCGTTTCCGCTTCCTTCTTGCGGTCGAGGAACATGCCCGCGCGCAAAAAATGGCGACGGCAGCTGATGTTGATGTTCTCCGACACCGTCGCCATCGCAACGATGCCCTGCTCCTTGCGGTCTTCCGGGCACAGCACGATGCCGTGGCGAATCGCGTCGCTCGCGCTTTTCACGCGAATGGTCTTGCCGTCCAGCTCGATCTCGCCCGCGCGCCGCTTGTGCGTGCCGTAGATGAGCTGCATCAGCTCGCTGCGCCCCGCGCCCACGAGCCCGAAGAAACCGACGATCTCGCCCGACTTCACCTCGAAGCTCGCCGCTTCGTTGAGCGGATGCCCTTCCACGCCACGCACGGCGAAACGCACGTTGCCATGCTCGCGCGGCGAATAGTTGTAGATGTCGCTGATCTCGCGGCCCACCATTTCGGCCACGAGCGTTTCGCGCTTCACCTCTTCGAGCTTCTCGTGCGAGGCGACCTTGCGGCCGTCGCGGAAGATCGTGCAGGCATTGCACAGCTCGTAGATCTCGTCCATGCGGTGCGAGATATAGATGAGCGCGCGATTGTCGGCACGCAGCTCGCGCACGAGCTTGAACAGCACTTCGGTCTCGCGGTGCGAGAGCGAGCTGGTCGGCTCGTCGAGCGCGATCACGCGCGCGTTGCGCAGCAGCGCCTTGCAGATTTCCACCATCTGGCGCTGCGCGATCGAGAGCTTGCGCAGTTTCGCGGCCGGATCGAGGTCCACGCCCATCGCGGCGAGACGTTCGCGCACGAACTTGCGCGCCTCGCCGCGCTTCACCCAGCCGAGTGCATTGGGCAACGCGCCGAGCAGCAGGTTTTCCGCGACGGTCAGGTCGGGCACGTACTGCAGTTCCTGGTGAATCACCGCGATGCCCGCGCCAATCGAGGCCGCCGCATCGGAGAAGTGCACCTCGTTGCCGTCCATCAGGATGCGGCCGGAATCGGGCTGATACTCGCCGCCGAGAATCTTGAGCAGCGTAGACTTGCCCGCGCCGTTCTCGCCCATCAGGCCATGCACTTCGCCTGCGTTCACCTCGAACGACACGCCGTCGAGCGCGCGCACGCCTGGGAACACCTTGCCGATATTGTCAAAACGCAGTGTCGCTGACACTTCGGTTTCCTCTCATTCGATACGCTGCGGGCGCGGCCTTCGCCCCCTTCGGGCTTGCTGGCCGCCCCGCAGCGGGAAGCACCCTAACCCACTACTATCAAGCGCTTACTTCGAAGCGAGACCCATCTGCTGACGCACGCTCTCCACGTTGTCGCGCGTGGCCAGCATGCCGGTCGTCAGCGTGAGCAGCGGCGGTTCCTTGCCTTGCGTGATCCACGTGTACATCAGGTCCGAGGTTTCCTCGCCGTGGCGCTTCGGGCTGATGATGACGGTGCCGTAGAAGCCCGTCGGCTGCGGCTTCTTGAACTCGTTGAGTGCCGAGTCCGAACCGCCGATGCCGATGCCGATCATGTTGTCGGCCTTGAAGCCGCGGCCTTCCGCTGCGCGCACGGCGCCGAGCACGCCTTCGTCATTCAGCGCGTAGGCCACCCAGTGCTTGTACTGCGGGTTCTTCGTGAGCGCGATATTGGCGGCGTTGAAGGCGTTTTCCGTGTCGGTCTTCGCTTGCGGCGCCTGGACGATGTTCGCCTTCGGGAAGCCCGCGGCCACGAGCGCGTCGGTCGCGCCCGACGTGCGGTCATGCGCCGTCGGCAGCTGCTCGTAGGTCACGTCGATCGCGCCGACGTCCTTCATGTCCCAGCCGCGCTTCTTGATTTCAGCGGCGATGCCGTCACCCACCTGCTTGCCGATGTTGTACGCCGAGATACCCATGTGCGGCACCGACTCGATCGGCTTGCCCGCGCCATCGACGAGGCGGTCGTCCACCGTCATCATCTTGAGCTTGTCGGCCTTGGCCTTGGCGACGATGCCCGGTCCGAGCTTCACGTCAGGCGTGCAGATGATGAAGCCCTGCGCCTTTTGTGCGGCCAGGTTGTCGATTGCGCTCATCACCTTCTCACCCGAGGGCGCGCCGATCTTCACCAGCGTGAAGCCCTTTTCCTTCGCTGCCATTTCCGCGAACTTCCATTCGTCCTGGAACCACGGCTCTTCGGGCTGCTTCACGAGAAAGCCGATCTTCACCTGGTCAGCGGCCTGCGCGACGGGCGCTTGCGCGAACACGGCAGTAGCTGCGGCGGCCACCAGCGTCAGAAAGATGCGTCGTTGCATTTTGTCAGTCTCCTGTCTTCTTCAGTCACGGGAAGGGTATCGGCCGCCTCTTCTTTTACCCGCCGATGCGCGCGGCCAGCGCTCCGGCGGATTCCTGCGTATTCGTTCCAACCTCGCGTTCCTTCGTGCTGCGAATTACTTTTTCAAGGCGCTCATTCGTGATGGAGCGCCGTGCGGCCGCCATCGATCGTGATACAGCTCGCGTTGATGAACGGCGCTTCGTCCGAGGCGAGGAACACCGCCGTCATCGCGACTTCCTCCGGGCGGCCGATGCGCTTCATCGGCGGCAACTCGAGCGTGGCCTTGCGCGCGGCTTCCGGGTCGGGCTGCGCGTTCCACCAGTCGTGCGTGAGCTGCGTTTCGATGTAGCCCGGCGCGATGGCGTTCACGCGCACGTTCTTCGGCGCGTACTCGATCCCGAGCGCACGCGTGAGCCCGATGACGCCGTGCTTGGCCACCGGGTACGGGAAGCAGCCCGGAATGATCTGGAACGCGTGCGTCGAGGCGATGTTGATGATGCTGCCCGCACACCGCTCGACCATGCCCGGCAGCACCGCGCGGCAGCCGTTCCACACGCCGTCCAGATCGACGGCGAAGCAGCGGCGCCAGTCGTCGTCGGTCATCGTGAGCGGGTCGGCGAACACGTTGATGCCGGCGTTGTTCACGAGCACGTCGACCGGGCCGAACGCGCGCTGCGCTTCTTCCACGGCGGCGCGCAGCGAGGCGGGCTGCGTCACGTCGGTTTGCACGGCGAGCGTTCGCGCGCCGTCGCATGCGTTCGCAATCTCGCGCGCCGTCGCAGCCGCCGTCGCGCCATCGAGCTCCGCGAGCACGACAGCGGCGCCCTCGGCCGCGAACGCGCGCGCGATCGCCGCGCCGATGCCGCGTCCGGCGCCGGTGACGAGCGCGACCTTGCCCGCGAGGCGATTCACTTTTGCGCTCCTCGCACAGCTTTCCAGCCTTCGATGAAGGCCAGCGCGTTCGCGCGCGTGGCCGCCGCGTCCTGGCCCGGCTTGTAGAGCGCGGAGCCAAGGCCGAAGCCGCTCGCGCCCGCGGCCAGCTGCGGGCCCATGTTGTCGGGCTTCACGCCGCCCACGGGCAGCAGCGGCACGATTGGCGGAATCACGGCGCGCCACGCCTTCGTCACGGCCGGGCCGAGCTGCTCGGCGGGGAACATCTTGAGCGCGTCGGCGCCGTGCTTGAGCGCCGCGAACGCTTCGGTCGGCGTGGCGACGCCGGGCACGCAGGCGAGGCCCTGGAGCTTGGCGGCGAGGATCACGTCGGTATCGGCGTGCGGCATCACGATCAGCTCGCCGCCCGCTTCCCGCACGTCGCGCACGCGCTCGGTGGTGAGTACGGTGCCCGCGCCGATCATCGCGTCGTCGGGCAGCGCGTCGCGCAATGCCGCGATGCTGTCGAGCGGCTGCGGCGAATTGAGCGGCACCTCGATCAACCGGAAGCCCGCGTCGTAGAGCGCGCGGCCATGCTCGGCGGCCTCGGCGGGCTTGATGCCGCGCACGATCGCGACCATGCCGCAGGCGCCGAACGCGGCGACGAAGCCGGCGTGCGGCGTGTACGGGGCGGGCAGATTCAGTTCGGGTTCCATGTCGGCTTCCTGTTGCGTGGCTTCGTGTCTGGTTCGGTTCAGCGCATTTGCAGCGGGTTCGCAGCGGGTTCGATTCATCGGCCCATCGGCACGCGTTTAGCGCGGCGTGACGAGCCCGGCCTGCACGGCGATGCGCCAAAGCCCGTGTTCGGTCGCCTGGCGCACGAGATGCGCGCCGCTGCATCCGAATGCGGCAAGCGCCATGCGGTAACGCTCGCACAGCGCCTCGGCGCCGATCAGCTGCGGCGCGCAGCCAGCGAGCGCCACGTCGCGTCGCGCCAGTGCCGCCTCGAGGCCCGCCAGCTCGTGGCCGATCACGAGGCCCGAGAGATAGTCGGGCTGCTCGTCGGCGGCGAGCTGGGCCGTGAGGCCGAGCGTGCGCGTGCTGAACGCGGTGGCGAGCAGCCCCACGCAGCCCTGCTCGCGCGCCACGCTCACGCCGCGCAGGAACGCTGCCGTGTCGGGCTCGACGGGATGCTTCATCGTGCGGCCGAGGATCGTATGCGCGCACAGCGCCGCGTAGACCTCGCCCGTCATGAAGGTATAGAAGCGCGCGATGCGCTCGCCCTCCACCACCACCCATTTCGCGTGCGTGCCGGGCAGTCCGACGAGCGCCGTTTGCGGCTCGCCTTGGTCGCCCGATGCGCCAGGCGCGCCAAAAATTTGCGTTTCCTCGCCGCGCATCACGTTGGGCAGCGCACCCGGCTCCAGCACGCCCGGCACCACGGCGACTTCGGCGCCGGATGCGGCGCGCACGCGCACGATGCCGGCCACCAGCGCCTGGGCGCTCGCGGGCGTTTCGACATAAGGCGCCTGCACCCAGCCCTGGGCGCTGCCGACCATGCCCGCGGCCAGCACCGGCAGCGAGGGCGCTTGCGCGAGCCACACGCCGCACGCTTCGTCGAAGGCGGCGTCGAAGCCGCCTTCTTCGGCGGGCACGGGCAGGTTCATGATCCCCGCCGTCGAAACGCGCGTAGCGATCACCTTGCCCGCTGCATCGAACAGATACGCGCGCAGCGAGGTCGTGCCCCAGTCGAGCGCGATGAGCGCGGCGTCGCGAGCGATCGCGGCGTCGATGGCCACGCCGCTTACAGACTTCTCGCGTGCTTTCATCGACGAATCCTGCGCGTGGTGGGCTGCGGCGCACGCCAGCCCAGTTCCTGCGAAATCGCGCGCGCCTCGCGCTGCACGACCGGAATCAGTTCGTCCATGCGCTCGAGTGGCATGTAGGGAATCGTGCTCGCCACCGAAAGCGCTGCCACGATCGCGCCGGAAGCGTCGCGCACGGGCGCCGCCACGCAGCGGATCGAAATTTCGTTCTCCTCCAGATCGAACGTGTACCCGCCCGCCGAGTAAGTCGCCATGCGCTTGAGGAAGGTATCGGGTTCGAGGCTGTGATCGGGACGGAAGCTCACGCCCGCGAGCGTGCGGCGCGACGCGTCGAACAGGTCGCGCCACGATTGCGGCGCGAGGTCGAGCATCATCGCCTTGCCGATGCCCGTGGACGCGAGCGGCATGCGGTGCCCCACGCGCGAGCGCATTTCGAGGCCGCGCTGGCCGGGAATCTTGTCGATGTACAGCACGTCGTCGCCGTCGCGCACGCCGAGGTGGATCGTGTCGAGCGTTTCGTCGGCGAGCGCCTGCAGATGCTGCCGCGCAACGGCCGTGAGCGGCATCTGCTCGAGCGCGATGGTGCCGAGTTCGATGAGCTTCGGCCCGAGCAGGTAGCCGCCCTGCACCTGGCGCAGGTAGCGCGCCTGCACGAGGCTCGAAACGAGACGGTGCGTGGTGCTGCGCGTCGTGCCGAGCACCGCGCCAAACGAGCGCAGGTCGCGCACGCCGGCGGCGGCCGCTTCGAGGATCGCGAGGCCGCGCAGGAGCGTCTGGGTGCCGGCCTGCTGCATCGAGCCGTCGAGCAACGTGCTCGCGACGCCGATTTCGTCGGCGGCGGGGCGGGCTTTCGGCTGCGCTTGCGCGGAGCTTGCCGCGGCGTTTTGCTCGGGCGCGGCCTCGTCGGGGAGGTTCGCGGCGAGTGTGGAAGACATCGCTTTGTTCATGGCGAGGGCGATGAAAAGAGACGATCGAAAGGCGCGTGCCGTCAGGCGGCGCGCGAACCGTGCTTCGGGAGACGGCCCGGCGCGCGGGCGGCCGGGGCTCGAACAGGTAGCGGCGGGCGGCGCGTGGCCGCGCAAAGCGCTGGCTGAAGCATGGCGAACGTCTCCTTTGCGGTCCGGTTCGCTCCGCGTCTTGCGCGTGCGCCGGATTTATCTGGGTCTGCCGACGATGTTTGCCGCGCAGTGCAGTCGCGGCTTATCGGATGGACTGGATTGTAGGCAGGTTTTTTCGAGTTCTCCAATATGTGATTGGGTCGCTCATATATTGGGAATATCGAACAACGGGAGTGTCATCTGCCGAATGGCTAATGAGGGACGGAACTCCGCTTCGAGAATCCCGTCGGCATGACCCCGCAAGAAAAAACGGCTGCCGGATAATTCCGGCAGCCGTTTCGTGCGGCACTCAATGAGGCTTTCGCGTATCGCTCGCCAAAAGCCGCGCCCTTACTTCCCGGCCGGCGCCTTGTAGGCCACGCAGTCGACTTCGACCTTGCAGTCCACCACCATGCTCGACTGCACGCAGGCGCGTGCCGGCGGATGCTCGCCGAAGTACTCGCGGAACACCTTGTTGAACGAGGTGAAGTCGCGCGCGTCGTCGAGCCACACGCCGCAGCGCACCACGTGCTCCGCGCCATAGCCCGCTTCCTTCAGGATCGCGAAAAGATTCTGGATGGCCTTGTGCGACTGCTCGACGATCCCGCCGTTGATCACCTCGCCGCCTTCCATCGGCGTTTGGCCCGAGACGTACAGCCAGCCGTCGGCTTCCACGGCGCGCGCGAACGGCAGATGCTGTCCGCCCTGGCCCTTGCCGCCTTCCGCTCCAATTCGTTTCATCGTTTGCTCCTTTGAGATCGTGCGGCGCGCGCGGCTTTTTGGGCCACGCGCGCCGGGGGTCGAAATTCGATCGATAAAGCCTGCTTAAAAGCCCGTCGCCTCGGCTTGCGCCTCGCGTTTGCCGCGCGCGACGAAGTGGCCCGCGCGCTCGCCCGTGGGCTGCCCGTCGCGGTACGAAAGCACGCCGTTCACCCACACCGCGTCGATGCCCTCCGCCACCTGCTGCGGCTTCTCGAAGGTCGCGGCGTCGCGCACGCGGGCGGGGTCGAACAGCACGAGGTCGGCGTGCCAGCCCACATGCACCTCGCCGCGCTGCGAAAGACCGAAACGCCGTGCCGACAGGCCCGTCATCTTGCGCACCGCGTCTTCGAGCGGCAGCAAGGCCGCGTCGCGCGCGTAGTGCCCGAGCACGCGCGGAAAAGCGCCCCACAGGCGCGGATGCGGCAGCGGATCGTTGGGCAGTCCATCCGAGCCGACCATCGTGGCCGGATGCGAAAGAATGCGGCGCACGTCGTCTTCGGACATGTTGTGGTACACCGCGCCCGCCGGCTGCAGACGCTTGCCCGCCTCCTGCTGCGACACGCCCCACTCCGCTGCGATGTCCTTGATGAGCTTGCCCGCCTGCTCCGGGTGCGGCGTGGACCACGTGATCGTGATGTCGATGTCGCCCGTCACCTGCTTGAGATCCAGCGTCGAAGAGCTGCGGCTATACGGATAGCAGTCGCACCCTACCGGCTGATACTTGCGCGCGCTTTCGAGCGACGCGAGCACCTCCGTGCTGCGCCCCCAGTTGGAAGGACCCGCGCACTTCAGATGCGAGATCACCACCGGCACGCGCGCATGCTGGCCGATGTGGTACGCCTCGTTCATCGCTTCGAGAATCGCGTCGAACTCGGTGCGCATGTGCGTCGTGTAGAGCGCGCCGGCGGCGGCGAGCGGCTGGGCCAGCGAGGCGACCTCTTCAGTCGATGCCTCGAACGCCGAGCCGTACGCGAGGCCCGTGGAAAGGCCGAGCGCGCCGTGCGCGAGCGCGTCTTCGAGTTGCGCGCGCATGGCCGCGATCTCGTCTCCGGTGGCGGCGCGCTTCAGGTCGTTCATGTGGTTGTTGCGCAGCGCCGTATGGCCGATCAGCGCGCCCACGTTCACGGCGGGCCGCGCCGCGTTCACCGCGTCGACGTACGCGGAGAACGTCGGATAGCTGAACGCGTCGCGCTCGCCGAGCAGGTTCATCGGGTCGGGCGGATCGCCCCTGAGCGTCACCGGCGACGCGCTGATCCCGCAGTTGCCGACCACCACCGTCGTCACGCCCTGGCTGATCTTGGGCAGCATTTGCGGCGCGCGGATCACGTGCGTGTCGTCGTGCGTATGGACGTCGATGAAACCCGGCGCGAGCGCGCGCCCATTGGCCTCGATCACCTCTTCCGCGAGCCAGTTCGACAGGTTGCCGATCGCGACGATGCGTCCGTCGCGCAGCGCCACGTCGCGCTCGACGGGCGGCGCGCCGGTGCCGTCGTAAAGCATGGCGCCGACAATCAGCGTGTCGGCGGCTTCGGGGTGCGAATGCATGCGCGTCTCCTCAGGATGGCTCTTGGTTGGCCGCTCAGTCACCGAGCGGCTGGCGTTCGCCGCCGCCGCGATGCGCGTCCAGCGTGTGTTTCATGCGGCGCAGCAACTCGCGGCTTTCCTCGGGTTGCGCGAGCGCCAGCTCGGTCACGAGCACGTCGAGTGCCATCATCATCGCGTAACGCGACGACGATGGCTTGTAGATGAAATCGGTCTCGCTCGCGACGATCGGCACGAGCCAGTCGGCGAGCGCGGCGAGCGGCGAAGCCGGCGCGGTGAGCGCGACGAGCTTCGCGCCGTAGTCGCGCGCGATGCGGCACGCGTCGACGAGTTCGGGCACGCGTCCTGTTACGGAAAGCGCGACGACCACGTCTTCGGGTGAGAGTGTGCTCGCCACCATGCGCTGCAGCAGGCTGTCCTGGTACGACGCCACCGGACGGCCCAGGCGCACGAGGCGAAAGCGCATTTCGTCGGCGAGCGCGCTCGAGCCGCCGCCCATGCCGAACACGTAGATCATGCGGGCCTGCGCCAGCGCCGCGGCGGCTTGCCCAAACGGCGCCTGGCACAGCAGTTCGTGGTTGCGTGCGAGCGCCGTGTGAATTTCGTCGTAGACGCGCGTGGCCAGCGGTTCGGCTTCGCCGCTGGCGTCGGCGGCGCGCGGCTTGCCCGCGCCTTCGGAAGCGCCGGCAGCCCCACCGCGCAGGAAGCGGTCGCCCACGGCGGCCGCCTGGGCGAGCCGCAGCTTGAGTTCGCGCACGTCGTGGCAGCCCACCGCCTTCGCAAAGCGCGTGACGGAGGCGACGCTCACGCCCGCGCGCTGCGCCAGCTCGCCGATGCTCGCGCGCGCGGCGCTGGCAAGATCGTCGAGAATGAGCGCGGCCACGTCGCGCTCGGCCGGACGCAGTTCGGGCACGCATTGCGCAATACGCGCGACGATGTCGAAGCGGGCCGGATCGGCGGCGGTGTTCATTGCAGGGAGTCTGTTAATAAATAACAATTCACGAAGCGATGTTACTTTGTGTACTATCTCCGAGTCAACGCCGGTTCGCAGGACTCCGGCGTAGCTGGGACGCATGAAGCATATGGAGCGAAGGGAAATGAAAGTTACAAACTATCAGAGTGCAACGATCGACCCGAACAGCAAGGGCCTTGGCAACGTACCGGGCGCGAGCGTGCCGCTCGGGGACGCAGGGCGCCTCGAATGGAATTTACTCGAAGAGGACGTGAGCCTGCCCGCTGCGGTGCTGTATGCCGACCGCGTCGAGCACAACCTCAAGTGGATGCAGGAGTTCGTCACGCGCTATGGCGTGAAGCTCGCGCCGCACGGCAAGACGACGATGGCGCCGCAGCTCTTTCGCCGCCAGATCGACACCGGCGCGTGGGGCATCACGCTCGCCACGGCGCACCAGACGCGCGCCGCCTACCGCGGCGGCATCACGCGCGTACTGATGGCGAACCAGCTCGTGGGCCGGCGCAACATGGCGATCATCGCCGAGCTGCTCAGCGATGCAACCTTCGAGTTCTTCTGCCTCGTCGATTCGGTGGAAGGCGTGGAGCACCTCGGCGAGTTCTTCCGCGCGTCGGGCCGCACGCTGCAGGTGCTGCTCGAACTGGGCGTGCCGCGCGGCCGCACGGGCGTGCGCGACACCGACACGCGCAACGCCGTGCTCGCGGCGATCGCGCGCTATCCCGACTCGCTCAAGCTGGCGGGTGTGGAAATCTACGAGGGCATCCTCAAGGAAGAAAGCGAAGTGCGCACCTTCCTGCGCGACGCGCTGAACGTCACCCAGGAACTGGCCGCCGCCGGCCGCTTCGCGCGCACGCCCGCGCTGCTTTCGGGGGCGGGCTCGGCCTGGTACGACATCGTCGCGGAAGAGTTCGCGCCGGCCACGCAGGCGGGCGCGATCGACGTGGTGCTGCGCCCCGGCTGTTACGTGACGCACGACGTGGGCGTCTACAAGCAGGCTCAGTCGCAGATCCTCACGCGCAACCCCGTGGCACGCGAAATGGGCGTGGCGCTGCTGCCCGCGCTGCAGCTCTGGGCCTACGTGCAGTCGATTCCGGAGCCTGGCCGCGCCATCATCGGCTTCGGCAAGCGCGACGCCGCGTTCGACGCGGGCTTTCCGGAGCCGTCGCGCCACTACCGCCCCGCGAACGGCGGCGCGCCGCGCGAAGTGGCGGCAAGCGAAGGCTGGGAAGTGTTCCAGATGATGGATCAGCACGCCTACCTGAAGATTCCGGCGGGCGCGGACCTCAAGGTCGGCGACATGATCGCGTTCGACATCTCGCACCCCTGCCTCACGTTCGACAAGTGGCGCCAGGTGCTGATGGTCGATGCGAATTATCGCGTGACGGAAGTGATCGAGACGTTCTTCTGAGCGCAGCGCGCATCGGCGCGGGCTCAGCCCGCTTCGGGCGCGGCCTCCTGAGCCTGCGCTAGCGAGGCCGCCGCCGTGGCGGCCTCGCCGATGCGCGCCTCCATCATCCCCAACGCGCTCGACAGCGCCGCGAGCGCGTCGTCGGGCAGCGACATCGTCACGTTCAGGAACGCGTTGCGGCGCGGCAGCCCCTCTTCGGTCACGGCGCGGCCGGCGTCGGTCAGCGTCACGTTGGTGATGCGGTTGTCGCGCTCGTCGGCGCGGCGCGCGATCCAGCCGAGTGCCTCCAGCGCCTTCAATTGCCGCGTGAGCGCGCCCGGGTCCACGCGCAGCCGCTCGACGAGCCGCTTTTGCGACGACTCGCCGTTCTGCTCATATAGCGCGAGCAGAATGCGCCAGCGCGGCAGCGGGTGTCCAACCTGCGCCTCGAACGCCGACATGAACGTCCGGTAGGTCCGTCCAAACTGCTGCACGATGGCGATGCGATCCTGAATATCCATGCTTTGTTTTCCTGCCGGCTTCATCGCCGCGCGTTTGCCGGGGTCCGTGCCGGGGCCTGTGCCGGTGCCGGTGCCCGCCAGGGGCGGAACGTCTCAATCCGCGTGAATCACGGGCTCCACCTTGCGCTGCAGCTTCACAGGCGGCACACGCCGGGTTTGCCAGATCGACACCACCGCGATCGCCGCCGCCACGGCAATGCCCAGGTGAATCGCGCCCACGAGCGCCTCGCGCGCGGCTTCGAGCAGCGGCGCGCCATTATGCCCGGCGTGCGCGAGATCGGCGATCAGTGAAGCCTGCGCGTCGCGGTTGATGAGGATCTGCGGGTCGGCGAGCTGCGGCAGCCAGTGCGTGGCGTGGTCGGCGTCGAGCGCGCGTTGCACGCCGCTCGAGTAGAGCTGCGTGACCATCGTGCCGGTGAGCGCCGTGCCGATCATGCCGCCGATCATGCGCAGCGACTGCAGCAGCGCGGTGGCAATGCCCAGATGCTCGCGCCCCGCGGTCTGCTGCGCGAACACGGTGAGGTTCGGCATGACGAAGCCGAGGCCGATGCCAGCCACGATCATTAGCGTCATGAGCAGGCCGCGCGGCGTGTTGCGGGTAGCGAGCGCCACGGCGAAGCAGGCTGCCGCGATCATCGCGAAGCCGATGTAGAGCATCAGGTTCGGATTGCGGATGCGTGAGACGATGCGACCATTCGCGATACTGCCGATCGTGATGAACACCACGAGCGGTGTGATGACGACGCCCGCTTCCTTCGGCGTCATGCCGAAGCCGCCCTGGAACAGGAGCGGCGCGTAGAAGAGCAGCGAAAACATCGTGAAGCCGCCCAGCACGGCGAGCGTGAAAAGCGCATTCAGGCTCGCGTTGCGGAACATGTCGACGGGCAGGATGGCCTGGGGGCAGCGCCGCTCCCATTGCCAGAGCGCCCAGCCGGCTGCCAGCGCGAGAGCGAGCAGGCCGATGGCCGACGCGGTGAGACCGCGCCCCGGCAGACGTTCCACGAAAAGCTGCAGGCTGCCGAGCGCGACCGCGATGAGGAGCGCGCCTGGCCAGTCGAGCCGCATGCGCGCCTCGTGCGCGACGTGGCGCAGATGCGGCAGATACTTCCAGACGAAGAACAGCGAAAGCAGGCCAACGGGCAGATTCACGTAAAACACGGAACGCCAGCCGTAGTACTGCGTGAGAAAGCCGCCGAGCGACGGCCCGACCGCATTGGCGATGCCGAACGCGGAACTCATGAGCACCTGCCAGCGCAGGCGCACGACCGAATCGGGGAAGAGGTCGGGAATGCAGGCGAACGCCGTGCCGACCAGCATGCCGCCGCCGATGCCTTGCAGCCCGCGCGCGATCACGAGGAACAGCATGCTGTTGGCCGCGCCGCACAGCACGGAAGCGGCGGTGAAGACGACGATCGACGCGATCACGAACGGCTTGCGCCCGTAATAGTCGCCGAGTCGCCCAAAAATGGGGACAGTAATGACCGAGGTGAGCAGATAGGACGTGGCGACCCACGCGTAAAGCTCAAAGCCGCGCAGTTCGGCGACGATGGTCGGCAGCGCGGTGCCGACGACGGTCTGGTCGAGCGCGACGAGCATCGTCACGAACGACACGCCGAGCATCGCGAGCAGCGACTCCCGGAACGGCAGAACCTGCCCGCTCGAATGGTGGGCGGCGGTATGAACGGCCATTTTTTGATCCAGCAACGGTTGACGCGTCAAAGATTTATCATCATAGCACGGTCCGATCCACTACACTGGGGCGTCGAACGGCGGCGATGCCCTCGCCGTCGTTGCTGAAAATCCGGGAGCGCAATGGAACCCACGACCGAACCGACCGCCGCAGATCCAGCCCGCGCGGGCGCCGCCGCGGCCTTCACCGAGGCCGATCTCGACGCGCTGCGGCGCGCCAAGCATGAGCTCGAAACGCCGCCGCTCGGCATGAAGCTCGCAGCGATCGTGGGTGCGCCGGTGGAAAAGCTGATCGCGCGGCTGCCCGGCGTCGCGAACGACAAGGTGACCGACGCGACGCAAGCCGCGCTGCGCAAGTGTCTGCAGCTCGCGCTGAAGACGCTCGGCAAGCAAGGCGCCCTCTCCACGGCCGAAGCGCGTGGGAGCACGAAGCCGAGCAACCTGCTGCACAAGTTCGCGGTGGCGACCACGGGCGCGGCGGGCGGCGCGTTCGGCCTGTTCGCGCTGCCGGTCGAGCTGCCCGTCACGACCACGCTGATGTTTCGCTCGATCTGCGATATCGCGCGCAGCGAAGGAGAAAATCTGGCCAGCACCGACACGCAGCTGCAATGTCTGACCGTGTTCGGCATGGGCGGCCGCTCGGCCGCCGACGACGAAGCCGACTTCGGCTATTTCATCGCGCGCGGCGCGCTCGCGAAGGCGGTATCGGCAGCGTCGTCGGAAATGGCGACCAAGGGCTTCGCCGCCCACGGCTCAACCGCGCTCCTCAAGCTCATGCAGACCGTGGCCGCGCGCTTCTCCGTGCAGGTGAGCGAGCAGGTCGCGGCGAAATCGATACCGGCCATCGGCGCGGTGCTCGGCGCCATGGTCAACACCGTGTTCATCGACCATTTCCAGCAGGTGGCGCATGGGCACTTCACCGTGCGCCGGCTCGAGCGCCGCTACGGCGAAGCCGCCGTGCACGCGGCCTATGACGCGATCGACGTCTCGCTCGATTGAGGCGGCTGCGGTTTCTCGTCGCCGCGCGCCGGCCCAGGCGTCACGCGGCGCACGAAGCTCGCGGCGACGTCGAGCGTGCGGCGCGCCTCGGGCATGAACGGCGCATAGATCGGCCAGATATGCGGCATGCCGCTGGCAATCTCGCACTCCACCGACACGCCGTCGGCGCGCGCGCGCTCGGCGACGCGGCGCGTGTCGTCGAGCAGCGTTTCGGAGCTTCCGACGAACAGGCTTAGCGGCGGCAAGCCGCGAAAGTCGGCATAGAGCGGCGACACGTAGGGATCGGTCGCGCTGGCCGATCCGAGGTAAAACGGCGCGATGCGCTTGAATACCGCGCCGCTGAACATGGGATCGCGCCCGTCGTTCTCGCGTATCGAAGCGCCCGTCGCCGCAAGATCGGTCCACGGAGAAAAGAGCACGGCGCCGGCGGGGAGCGCGTCGCCTGCGTCGCGCAAGGCGACGAGCGTCGCAAGCGCGAGCCCGCCGCCCGCCGAATCGCCGCCAATCACGATCGAGCCGGGCTGCGTTCCTCTTGCCAGCAAATGGCGGTACGCGGCCAATGCGTCTTCGAGCGCGGCCGGAAACGGATGCTCGGGCGCGAGGCGATAGTCGAGCGAGAAGACATCGGCGCCGGCGCGCTTGCCCAGACCAAACGAAATCGCGCGCTGCGAGCGCGGCGAGCAGAAGTAATAGCCGCCGCCATGCAGATAAAGGAGTGTGCGCTGCGCGGGCGAGCGCTCGCGGATGAGCCACTCGCCGCGCATCGGAACATCGGCGGCATCGTACTGCTCGCGCAAACGCCAGCCGCCCGGCACGCCCGGCGTCCAGATGCGTCTCGCCGTCAGCATGCGCACGCGTGCGACGTTGATCGACTTGCGCGTTTGCGGCAGAAAAGTGCGGCGCAAGAACCTGCAGATCAGCCTGCTTTGCCAGCTCATCGGCTCAGCCCTCCGCAGCACTCAAACCGGCCTGGACCAGGACTCGGCGGCGGTCGATCGATGGCGTCCCGCAATCAGACTTCGATCGCGGGAACGCGCGGCACGCGCAGTACGTCGAGTGAGACGAACGATCGAGAGCCGGTCAATTGGCGGGCAGCACCTGACCGCGAATCTCGCCTGACGGGTTCTGCGCCGTATGAATGTTGAAATACCATTGTCCGCCCATGAGCTGGGTCACCTGCTGCTCGTTGAGCGTGGCCGAACCCTTGATCGGACTCGCCAGCTCGCCCTTCGGAATCGGTACCTGCACATTAGCGTTCTGTCCGACCGGCGCAGGGCCGTGGAAGTGCGCGGCGGCGGCCGGGCCGGAGAGGCCTTCGTAGGTGATCGTCCAGTTCAGCGTTTTCGTAGACGTGTCGAAGGTAGCGTTGAGCATGCCGTGGCCCTGGCTCACGCGCGGCGGCACTTCGCTGGACGGTTCGAGATCGGCCTTGAGCGCGACGGTGTCGGCATACGCGGCGCTGGAGGCGAGGACACACAGAGCGAGAGCGAGCTGCAGCGGACGAAGCAAATTCATGGAATTTCTCCTGTTTTTGTGGCGCGCTGCACCAGAAGGCGCAAAACCGCGCTCTCACATGCTAGAGCAAATCCGCTGGGCGCGTCCGCTGCGCCGATGTCGGCCCAACGTAAGCTGCGTGCAACAAAAAAAGGCGCCGCGAACGGCGCCCTTCAACCCAAGTACTACCTGCCATCCGGTGTACGACGCCACCGAATTCCTAGAAGCGGTGACGAAGACCCGTCGTGATGATCCCCTGGTTCTTGCTCGACGAGACACCGCCGTCCGGCGTGTAGCCGACTTGCGTCAGGCCCACGGCGTTCGCGCCTGCCCCCCACATGCCGACGCCTTCGAGGTACACGTCGGTGCGCTTCGACAGCGCGTAGTCGGCTTGCAGCGCGAACTGGTGCCAGTGCGCCGAGTTGCTGCCGTTCGCGTCGAGCACCGGGCCGTTCGCATTCGTATAGGTGTACATCGCGCCGATGCCGAGCGCCGGCGTCAGGTTGTAGCGTGCATTGGCTTCGATATTGTTCAAGCGCAGCGAATTGCCGAGCGGGTCGTTGACGCGCGACTGCGTGAACACGACGCCGCTGATCATCGGCCCATAGATGTAGCTTGCACCCGCGCCCCAGTTACGCTGACGCTCATTCCCGCCGAGCGCGCTGAGCACGCCGAGCGTGTTCGCCATCGGCGAACCCTGGACAGCGCCCCCGCCGTTGGCATTCACGCCGTTGATCTGCGTGTAGGCCGCGCCAAGACGCAGGCCCTGGTACGCGTAGCTCATACCAGCGCTATACGCGCGGTTGACCGCGAAGCCGCCGGCCTGGTTCGAGAACGCGTAGAGGCCGCCGAACTCGAAGCCCGAGAGGTTCGGGCTCGTGTACTTGACCGAGTTGTTGAGCGAGAACGTGCCGTTCAGGTCATCGTTGTCGAGCAGGTGCGCCGTGTAGGTGCCGCCCCAGCTGCCCACCGCGGCGAGGGGACCGACGTAGTCGATCATCGAGTCGAACTGGCGACCGAACGTGAGCGTGCCGTACTGGTCGTGCGTCAGACCGACGTATGCCTGCCGATTGAACAGGCCGCCGTTCAGCTGGCCGTTCGCGACGTTGAAGCCGCTTTCGAGGGTGAAGATCGTCTTCAGGCCGCCGCCGAGATCCTCGACGCCACGCAGACCCCAACGGCTCGCCTGAAGGTTGCCGCTCGTCATCGCGAAATTTCGGTTGCCGTCGATGTTGGTCGTGTAGGTGAGACCCGCATCAACAATTCCGTAGAGCGCGACGCTGCTTTGCGCGTACGACGCCGATGCAAAAGTCGCGGCGACTGCCGCCGCGATAGCCAGTTTCTTTTTCATATGCTTCCTTCGATGCAAGGCCTTTCGGCGAACCTGAATGCCGTCGCCGGCCTCATGCCGGCATGGCGATTCCGCAGCGCGGTGAATGAAGCGCCGCATTGATTTGCATAGCGAAGTTTATGGGCAGCCCTATTGGCGAGCTACCCGCCATCTCGACAAAAGCCTTTTCGAATTAATTGATTCCGCTGGCGGCAAAATCCTCAAACGCCTGTGACTCAATGCTCACGACTTATCTTGTTTTTCTCTTTATCCGATCATTCCATTCGGTATCCCGATAAAGCGTTGCAGTCGGGCAACACCCCAATTCGGGATAAAGCATCATTCGGACGAGTCCCATTCCGCTCGCCCCACGTGCATCGCTAATATCCGTCCCGGCAAACACCAGTCCGTCTGTTCCAACTTCCAGGTTTTCATCGCAGTACCCATCCCCTCGTGGCCACGCTCCCCAAAAACATGAATCAGCTTCAGGCCATGCGTGTGTTCGTCAGCGTTGCCGAGCACGGCTCGTTCGGCCGCGCGGCGATGAGTCTGAACCTGTCGAACGCGGTGGTCACCCGCTACGTGGCGTTGCTCGAAGCCCATCTGGAAACGCGGCTCATCAACCGCAACACGCGCAGCGCGTCGCTCACCGAGGCAGGCGCCGCCTATGCGCAGTGTTGCCGGCAGGTCCTCGACGATCTGGCGCGCGTCGAAACGCATATCGCGCATGGCGTGTCGGTGCCGTCCGGCGCGTTACGCGTCGTTGCGCACGCATCGTTTTCGCTGCACGATCTCACGCCGATGCTCAAGTGCTACCTCGACGCGTTCCCGAAAGTCCGGCTCTTGCTGACGCTGCTGCACCGTCCGGTCGACCTGATCGAGGAAGGATTCGACGCCGGCATCGTGGCGCCGCGTCAGGTGAGCGGCGGCACGCTGATCCGCCGCCCGCTTTTGAGCGTCGCGCCGGTCGCCGTCGCCTCGCCCGCCTACCTCGCGAGCCGTGCGGCGCCACGATGCCCCGCCGATCTCGCCCGCCACACGCTGCTTGCGCCGTCCGCCGATATTCACGGCAACGAATGGCACTTCGAAGGCCCGGGCGGCGAGCGCAAACCCGTGCTGATCGAGCCGGCATACGCCGTGAACAACTCGGTGATGCTGCGCCAGGCCGCGATCGCGGGGATGGGCATCACGATCCTGCCAGCGAACCAGGTGGGCGCCGATCTCGCGACCGGCCGGCTCGTGCACGTGCTCGCCGGGTGGGAGATCCGCGACGCCGACAAGGAGCTCTCGCTCGTCTACCCCGGCCGCCGCCACGTTCCGGCAAAAACACGCTCGTTCGTGGATTTCACCGTCGAATGGTTTCGCCGGCACGAGACCGCCGCAACAAGCGCGATTACCAGCACTTCCTGTAATAGTTAATTGATCGAATTTATCTCGATTTCTCGTCGCGCGGCGACTAAGCTACGAACTGCGAGAAGTGACTCTTCATCGAAGGGTCTCCAAGCTTGAACGCGGCTTCGGCCGCGTTTTTTTTCGCCTGCTTTTTGCCCGCTATTGTCCTGCGCGCATCGATTTCCTGATGTACATCATTCACGCGAGCAGCGCGGCCTGCTGCTCGATTCCGACCAGCATCGCCTGGCAAGTGCGGATGAGCGCGTAGCCCTCCTCGCGCAGTTGCCCGGCAGTGTGACTGTTCATGTGACTGCGGAACGTCTCGAGTTCGGCGAGCAGCGCAGGATACTGCAGCACGCCCACCGCACCGGCGAGCCGGTGATGCCATTCGCGCAGGCGCGCGACATCGGCTTGTTCGAGGAGCGGCGGCAAGGCGTCGAGGTCGTCGCGCATCGCCGAAACGAACGAGCCGAGCAAGGTCTTCACGGTCGCCTCGCCGCCCCAAACCTGGATCATATGCGTGAGATCCAGCGCCTCGAACGTCCGTGCGCTTGCCGGCTTTTCCGCGAGCTTTCCGCCGCAACTGCCGGGCCCCGGCGAAGCCGGCTCCGCCGCCCGCGACGCGGCTTGCCCCGCCCCTTGTCCGTTCGCGCCCGCCTCGCGCGTGGCCTCGTCCTGCAGGGTGCGCTGCATGCCCTCCACGCCGAACCAGCGCGCGAGATACTCGCGCAGCGTGGCCACGCGCGTGGGCTTGACGAGGCAATCGTCCATGCCCGCTTCGCTGCACTGACTCATGTTCTCGGGCGCCGTATTGGCCGTGATGCCGAGTATCGGCAAGCGCCGCACGCGGTGCGCCTTGTGCTCCATTTCGCGTACGCGCCGCGCGAGATCGTAGCCCGATACATTCGGCATATGACAGTCGGTGATCAGGCAGCCGTATTCGCATTCGGCCAGCGCTTCGAGCGCCTTCGCACCGTCGTCGACGACGTCGCACGCGAACCCGATCAGCGCCAGTTGATGACGGATCAGCTCCTGATTCACCGGATGGTCCTCCGCCACGAGGATGAGGCGGCCGGCAGCGCGTTCCTGCTCGCGATCGGGCGCCGGGAGCGTCGTCTCGACATCGGCGGCGGGACGCGACGGGCTGGCGGGCTTGAGTGGCAGCCCCGCCAGCGCCATCGCACAAACGGCGCTCAAGCCCCGCCAGGACAACGGGTTGACGCTCACGCGCACGCCGCTCTCGGCGACGCGATAACCGCTTGGCTTCGGGTTGTCCGTCAGGCAAAGCACAGGCGCACCGGGTTTGCCCAACCGCCCGGCCAGCGCTTCCGACACGAACACCAGATCGGCCTTGTCCGCGCTCGCGGCGCGGGCGAGGTCGGCTGGTGCGACGCGGCGCATTGCCATGCCGAGCGCCGAACCAAAATGCATCAATGCGGCGGCGATGCTCGCCTCCTCGCACGCGACGAGCGCACGCTTGCCGCGCAGCCCGGCGGCCGCGCCGCTACGCACCTCCACGGGCAGTTCGATATGCAGCGTCAGGCAGGTGCCGCGATCGACTTCGCTCTCCAGTTCGAGCGTGCCGCCCATCAGCGCGGCGAGCTTGCGGCAGATCGTGAGGCCGAGCCCCGTGCCGCCGAAGCGTCGCGTGGTCGAGGTCTCGGCCTGCACGAACGGCTCGAAGAGCTGCGCCTGCGCTTCGGGCGCAATGCCGATGCCCGTGTCGGCCACCGCGATCGACAGCCGCTGGCAGGCAGGCGCGCCGCCGCGCGCGCCGACATCGCGTGCGCGAACGTGCACGCTCACTTCGCCCGCCGGCGTGAACTTGATCGCATTGCTGAGCAGATTGAAGAGGATCTGCCGTAGCCGCACGCTGTCGCCGCGCAACTGCGCCGCGACCTCCGGCTCCACATCCACGCGCACCTTCAGCCCCTTCTCGTGCGCACGCGCGGCCAGCAGCCCGACGGCGTTGTCGACGAGTTCGCGCACGTCGAACGGCTGCGAGTCGATGACGAGATGGCCGGCCTGGATCTTCGAGTAGTCGAGCAGATCGTCGAGGATCTGCAGCAGCGCCCCCGCCGATTCGTGCACCATGTCGACCATTTGCGCCTGGTCCGGGTTCAGCGGCGTGCGCTCGAGCACCTCGACGAGACCCAGCACACCGTTCATCGGCGTGCGGATCTCGTGGCTCATCATGGCGAGGAAATCGTCCTTCGCGCGAGAGGCCGCCTCGGCGATATCGCGTGCGTGCTCGAGTTCGTCTGCGCGCGCGTGCTCGACGCTCGCATCGAGCGCATAGCCGCTCCAGACGATCGCGCCGTCCTCGGCACGGCGCGGCGCGAACTCCGCGCGCACCCACACGAACCCGGCCGCGCCCTGAAAGCGGAACTCGGCGTGCACGGGTATGAACCGGCGTGCCGAGCGTTCGAGCCGCGAGGCAAGGCGCGCGCGGTCATGTCGCCCCACCCGCGAGAGATCGACCGAATGCGCGCGGCGAAGCTCTTCCACGGTGTCGCCGAGGAGCCGCTGCGTGTCGCCGCCAATGTACGGAAACGAGTAGCGGCCATCGGGCGAGCGGCGCAACTGGAACACGATCGCGGGCAGCGACCCCGTCACCTCCGAGAGAAGCCGCTCCGATTCGCGTTCGCGCAACTCGGCGCGGCGAATGTCGGTGACGTCGATCATCGTGCCGAGCACGCAGAACGGCGCGCCGTGGAGGTCGCGGCACAGGCGCGTCCAGAAAATGCCATGACGCGGCTCCCCGGGCGCATTCTCCAACGTCAACTCGACACGCTGGCTCTCCCCCTCGACGATCGTCAGCCGGTAGAGATCGTCCATGCGGCGGCTGTTTTCGGGCCCCCACGCCATCACGGCCGAACCCGTGCGCCCGAGCACCCGGGCGCGCGCGAGGCCCGTCGATTCTTCGTAGGCGCGATTGACCGCGAGGTAGCGGTTTTCGAGATCCCGCGCACCGAGCGGATACGGGATCATCTCCATCATCGTGTCCTGCAGTTCCACCTGGCGCGCGAGCACCTGCTCCGCGCGCCGCCGCCGGTGCATTTCGCGCTGGAGCAACACGTAGGCGCGCAGCGTGACGAGCAGCAGCACGCCGAACACGATCAGGAGCGGCAGGAGCCGCAGCGCGTTCACGCTCCAGCCGCCAGCCTGGGTGGAGACGGCTGCGGTCCAGCGATTGCGGATGCGCTGCTGTTCGACGGGCGGCATCGCGTCGAGCGCGCGATTGATGAGCCGCGCGAGCGGGGCGAGGTCGCAGCGCACGGCAAATGCCGTCGAATCGTCGACGCCCACCGCTCCCAGCACCTTCAGCGAGTCGAGATAGGTGCCGCTGAGCGGCGCGTCTAGCGCGGCCGCGTTGCCCACCAGCACATCGGCCTCGTGGCGCACGACCATGGCGAGTCCCGCGTCGAGGCTTGCAGTGCGCACGACCTGCGTACCCCGCAGCTCCTGCATGGCCGGCGTGTGCGGCGCCAGCACGATGCGGCGGCCCGCAAAGTCGGCCAGCGAGCGCGCCATCGGTTCGTCGCGGCGCCCCACCATGACGAGCGGATAGTGCTCGAACGCTTCCGTGTAGACGACGCCTGAGCCGAACACGCCATCGCCCACCGAGGTTGCGGCGAGCGCGATCTCGCCGCGCTGCATTGCGTCTCCAGCGCTTGTCCACGGAGAAACAGGCACGCGCTCGAAGGTCACGCCGAGGGTGCGCCCCAGATAGCCGAGATAGTCGACGGCCATGCCCGACGATTCGCCGGCCTTGCTCGTGAAGCTGAACGGGAGCCAGCCGCTGTCGTAGCCGACTTTCAGCGGCGACAAGGCACGCAGCCACGCGCGCTCGTCGGCGCTCAGGCTGAACCCGGCCGGCGAGGCCTGTCCCGGCGCGTCGCCCTGGAACCAGCGTGCCCGCTCGGCCGCCGCCGCGGCAGGCCGCACGTCGGCAAGCAGGAGGTCCAGCCGGTCGCGCAGATCCGGCCTGGAGACCGGCACGGCGTATCGCAACTCGCGCACGCGCTCGCGCTCCTCGAAGGCGACGCGCAGATCGCCGAATGCTTCGAGCGTGAGCTGATAGCGCGCCACGGGCGAAAAGCCTGCGTAGACGTCGGCCTGACCCTGAGCGATGGCACGCAGCGCCGCCTGCGTGCTCGCGAAGGTTTCGAAGTGTGCCTGCGCGAAGCGCTCGCGCAATACCGATTCGAGGGCGTCGCCGCGCTCGACTGCAAACGTCGCACGCGCGAGGCGGGCCGGCTGGGTCGCGAGCGCGGTATTCCCGGCACGCGTGACAAATGCCGTGGTGCCGCTCAGATACGGCACCGTGAAAGCGAGACAGCGCTCGCGCAACGGCGTGCGCGCAACGCTCATCACGATGTCGATATCGCCTGCGCAGGCCGCCGCGAGCAACGCCGGCATGTCTGCGAAGACGCGCGGCTCAAGCATGACGCCGGCACCGGCGAGAAGGCGCAGATAGTCGGCGCTGAAGCCGGTGAGCGTGGCGCCGTCGAGCACTTCGAGCGGCGGCCGCCCCCCCTCCACCACGCCGACGACGAGCTCTCGCGGCAACGTCGGAGCGACCTGCCGCGAGAGTTCGACGCCCTCGTTTGTCCGCTCACACGAAGTCGCGGCGCTGGCCGCCGCCGCGGAAAACGCGAGCAGCCATGCCGCAGCGAGCGCGCCGAGGCAGGCGGGCACGCACGCGAGTCCGCGCGCCCGCCACGATGCAGCCGGGCGCGCGCGAAGACGGAAGATGCGGTGAAGCGACTTCATTGGCGCACGGCAGGCTGGATTTCAGACGCCGTCGCGAGATGACGTGGCGGAAATGCGCGAGCGCCGGCTCACGAGGCGGTACACCACGCCAGCCGCGGCGCCCCCCAGCAACGGCGCCGCCCAGAAGAGCCAGAGCTGATCGAGCGCCCATTCGCCGACGAACAGTGCGGGACCGGTCGAGCGCGCCGGATTCGCGCCGCCGTTGCTCACCGGGATGGCGATCAGATAGATGGCGGCAAGGCAGGCGCCCACGGCGAGCGCCGCAGTCTTGCGGCGTGCGACCGTGCTCGACATCAGGAGATGGAAGAGGACGAACACGAAGGTCGCCGCCAGTTCCAGCAGGAACACGGCGGCGAGGGCGTAGTCGGTCGGCGAATGATCGTCATAGCCGTTGCTGCCGAGGTCGGACACCGCGACGGAGAAACCCGGGCGCCCGCTCGCCACGCGGACGAGCAAGGCCGCGCCGAAAACGGCCCCGATGGTTTGTGCCGCGAGGTAGGGCCCGGTATCGCGCACCGGGAAGCGCCCGGAGACCGCGTAGCCGATCGTGACGGCGGGATTGAAGTGGGCGCTTGCCGCGCGCGCGGCGGCATAGTTCGCCACCGTGAGCGCAAGCCCGAATGCCGCGGCCATCTCGAAAACGTTGAAGCCCTGGGAGGGCGGGCTCGCGTTGAGCGCCGTGGCTGCGCAACCCGCGAACACGAGCCACGCGGTGCCTGCACCCTCGACCGCTAAACGCCTGCCAAGCTTCATTGTTTCATCTCCAGATCCGAACTACATCCCGACCCCGGTCCGACCCGGCCGTCGTTCGGTCGCATTCCCGGGTCGGCAATATCTGACGAGCCATGCGTCAAGCTTGGGATTATGGAGAGACGATTCCGGCAATCAGATAGGAGAACTCTTAAAACGCTGGGCGCATTGCGCAAGACACGGCGAGAGAAAATCCGGCGAACGCAGGAATAACCGGGGGACGCGCGCCACCAGGGGATGAATCAGGTCAGCCCCACCTGGATGGCGAAGTCGCTCAGATCGCGCTCCGTGACGAGGCCCAGCTTGCGCATCGTGCTGCGCTTTTGGGCGCTGATCGTTTTGCCGCTGCGCTGAAACCGCTGCGCAATCTGGCGCACCGACATACCCTGCGCGTAAAGCTGGAAGACCTCCCATTCGCGCGCGCTCGGCACGCCCGAGCACGGGGCGCACGCGGCGCCGGCGCGCGCGAGCGTGGCGCGTACGTGGCCCGAAAGAAACGGCGTGCGCTCGCGAGCGGCGGCGACGGCGAGCAGGAGATCGTGCACGACGTCGCGCTTGTCGACGATGACGTTCAGGCCGCGATGCATCAGGCCTGTCAGAACGGGCGGCGTCGACACCATGCTCAGGACGACGATCGCAGGCGTGTCTCGTGTTTGCGCGAGGCGCCGCAGCAGGGTAAGGGAGCCATATTCGCCGTCCAGCCCCGGCATGCACAGATCGGAGATGACGACGTCGCAGTCGGTCGTATCGAGCTGCGTGGCGAGCTCGAGCGTATTGCCGGCTTCGCCGACGACGAGGGCTCGATCCGTTGCGCGCAGCAGGCTGGCCACGCCGAGCCGGATGCACGCGTGGTCGTCGGCAACGATCACGCGCAGCGGCTTGCCCGTGCGAGGCGCGTCGTCTCGACCAACCCGGATGGCGTGCATGGGAGACCTTGCGTGGGTAGAACCGCTCAGGTTTGCTCGCCCTGCGTCACGCCGCATTCGACCGCGAAGCGATAGAGCTCGATATCGTTGCTGAGCGCGAGCTTCTTCATCGCCGCGCACTTTTGCGCGCTGATCGTCTTGACGCTGCGCCCGAGCAGACCTGCGATTTCCGTCACGCCGAGCCCGGTTGCATAGTGCGTGATCACCTCGAATTCACGCCGCGTGAGAATGCGGTGCACCTCGTCGCGCCGCTCGGCGCGCGCCGCTTCCGTGAGCAGGTCGCGCACGACAGGCCCGACGTATTGCTCGCGCGCCATCGCCGACATGATCGCAACCGGGATCAGGTCGATGCGGTCGCGCTTGCTGAGCACCGCATCCACCTCCATCTCGATGGTCTTGCGCAGCACCGCGGCCTCGCTTTCCATGGTGAGGACGACCACGGCCTTTTGCGGGAACCCGGCGCGAAAGGCGCGGATGGCCTCGGGCCCGTCCAGCTCGCCGGGCAACGCCATGTAGAGGTCCATCAGCACGAGATCGAACGCATTCCGGGCCGCGACTTCGAACAGCTCGGACACGCTGCGCGCACGCGCGACGACCTGCACGTTGGGATAGTGGGTGAGCATGCTCTCCAGCGCATACACGACGAGCGGATGGTCGTCGGCGATGATCACGCGCACCGGTGCCGCGAGGTCGGCCGTATCCGTCATGTTGCGCGCCGCGAGGCTGGCGCGCTGGTCGTCGTGGTCGCGCATCGCGCGCTGGGAGGCGGCCCCCGCAGGGGCATGATGCGACAGCGATGAGGGAAGCGGGTTCATAGAAGTCCGTACGCCTTGACATAGGCGAAGAGTCCCGCGTCGTTGCTCACGCCGAGCTTCGCCATGGCATCGCGCTTCTGGCAGTTCACCGTGCGCACGTCGCGGCCGAGGGCACGCGCAATTTCCGTGATCGAACTGCCGCTCGCGAATTTGCGGACCACCTCCGATTCGCGCGGCGTCAGGCGCGGCAAGCACAGGTCGGACGGTCCGGCGGCGGCCGCGAGTTCGCGCTCGATGGCCGGGCTGAGATAGGCGAGACCCTGGGCGGCGCCGCGCACGATGGCTGCGAGATCGTCCATCGGCTCGGTTTTGCGCAACATGGCGACCGCGCCCGCATGCGCCACCGCGCGCAGAACGACAGCGTTCGCAACGCTGGTCAGCACGATCACGGGCACATGGGGCCAGTCGCGGCGCAAACGCTGCACGAGGCGCAGGCCGTCCTCGGCTTCGCCGGAGACCGGCGGCATATTGAGGTCGGTGACCACCACGTCGCACGGGACGGTTTCGAGCGTCTGCAACAACTCTCGCGCGCCGCACGCTTCCCCCACGACCTCGATATCGTCTGCCGCGAGGAGCGCCGAGCGAACGCCAAGCAGAACGAATGGATGATCGTCGGCGAGGACGACACGTAGCTTCACACTGAATCTCCTTCGAGGTGGATTTGCGGGTTGCCGATGCGCTGCGTGAGCGACAAGCGGCACATGCGCGGCGTCCGGTTCGTGCGCGGGTTCGTGCAACCAGACGATCGTAAGCACGGTGGAGACCACACAC